>CAZELH010000065.1:0-1647 GCA_964513095.1 uncultured Candidatus Saccharibacteria bacterium | reverse complement strand
GAGAGGTCCCTGCGGATGCGACCGACGAACACGAGATCGGAGTGTTTAACTTAATTCACGCGTCTGGCAGTCCAGAAGAAGCAGAAACCGAAATTTCGGTGTGGTTTAAACCAGAAGAATTAGTGAGCCACGACCCAAGCTACACAAAGTTCACACTCAAAAAATAATCCCCCCCCGTCATTCCCGCGCAGCCTGCCTGCCGGTAGGCAGGGCGGGAATCTAAGAATTTTCTACGGTTTTAAAAACACATCCCCGCTTTTTTAAAAAAGCGGGGATTGTCGTATTGACAAATAATAAATATGAAGATATAGTCACATCCAGCAGGTATGAACGAATTCATATCTTTGTAAAATCGACATTTTTTAGGAGAAGTTATGAGGATTAAAGACGGAATGGAAGCGATGGGAGCGATCTACAAGAATTTTTTTGTTGGTCGCAACAAAATGGTTTTGGCATTACTGCCATTTTTGATCTACTACAACGTTTTCAGTAGCTTCTACGCAACAGTGGAAGCGGGATTGCCAATGGGTGTCGCATTCGGTGTGGCGCTTTTCGTATTTTTTGGGTGGACACTTGTGATTCCCGCAATTGTCTATCTAATGGATAAAAATGACTTTTTCTTCAAAAGTCACATCAAGAAATGCATCCAACGCTGGTAATTTGAAAAGGAGTTCCTATGTTGAGTCTTTATGGAATATTTTGGGCGTGGCTAGCAATTTCTTGCGCGCTCTTCGTTCTTACGCTCTTAAAATCTGGTCTTTTTATTGAAATTGTAAATCCAGATTTTTTACGAAGATTTCGTCATTTATCCATGGGGAGTAAATTGATCGTTTTCATTGTTGGTTTGGTGATCTTAATTTTGATTTTTTTGGACCATTGCTTGTGGCCTTATCCACCAAAGTTGAAAAATTGGTGGAAGAATTGGATTGAGTTTGAAGATGAAAATAATTCAATTACGAAACTTAATCTAAGTTAGTCTTGTAAAAATATTCATTAGCGGACCAATTTTCATTAAATGGATATTTTTATCTAAAACACGCCGGGAATTCAAACATTAAAGATACCCTTCTGGCTTTACGGTCAGAGGGGTATTATTTTGCATGTCATCTCGAACGAATGTGAGAGATCTCACAAATATTCTCTAGACCGAGATGACAGAAGGGTATTTAATCCACAATACTCAATCCGTAATTTCTTTCCGCCTCTGCCAGTTGGCGGATGGCGGATTAACTTACTATTGGCTATCTACTTGTTCAAACGCTTCCACAATCTTGCTCATGTCACCTTCGAGAATTTTTTCTATATTGTGCCATTTTTTGCCGATGCGATGATCGGTAATGCGGTCGTCGGGGAAGTTATAGGTGCGAATTTTCTCACTGCGATCGGCGGTACCAATTTGTTGATTGCGAATATCACCAACAGAACCAATAGTTTTTTGATTCTGAAGTTCGAATAGCTTGGCGCGTAACATCTCCATCGCTTTTTCGCGGTTTGCATGTTGTGATCGTTCGGATCTTGAAGAAATAACGATACCACTAGGTTTATGAGTTAATCGCACTGCGGTTTCTACTTTGTTTACGTTTTGCCCCCCAGGGCCACCGCCACGCGAAAACGTTACCTCAATATCGGAAGGGCTAATCGTCACAT
>CAZELH010000064.1:0-1745 GCA_964513095.1 uncultured Candidatus Saccharibacteria bacterium | reverse complement strand
AAAAAGGGAGGGAGCCATAGGGGCGCCCTCCAAAAAACCAACCAAACCCAAAAAGGAACTGACCAATCAATCTTGCCACAAGGAGTACGGACAAGGAATGATGTATGAATCGTACAACAGATTCTGCCAGAATGCAACTACATCCGATTGGGGGCTGAAATACCGAGTAATTGCAGTCCTTTTTCAAGGGTTTTTTGCACTCCTGAAACTACCGCCAATCGGTGTTGGCTCACCTGCCTGTTCCCTTCGTCTACTACCTGATTTTTTGCGTAATAGCTGTTAAAAAGTTGGGCGAGTTCAAGAAGATACGTGCAGAGCGTGTGAGCATCGAGATTTTTTGTTGCCGTAGACACGGCTTGGCCAAATTCTATCATTTGTTTTTCTACGTCACTTACCTCTTGATCTACGCCACCTATCACTGGCATCATTCCCGCCTCTTGCGCTTTGCGAAGAATAGCGCACGCGCGAGCATGGGCGTATTGCAAATACGGCCCAGAGTCGCCTTGGATTGAAAGAGATTTTTCGAAATCAAAAACGATATCCTGTCCCGGATTTTGTTTCAAGATTGAGTATTTTATCGCGCCAATGGCGATGGCTTCGGCATTTTTTTCACTGTCTTCGGCGTGGTTTTCGTGTGCCTGTTTTTTTATTTTTTCCAACACTTCCGCAATCAATGATTCGGCGGTAATAACATCACCCGTGCGAGATGACATCTTACCCGTTGGCAATCGCATGATTCCATGCGAGACATGGCGGGTTTTTTGTGCGACGTCGGGAAGAACCAACTCCATTGCTTTCAAGAGTACCTTAAAATACTCATTAACTTCATTCGCCGTCACAATCACCGAGAGATCGGCGTTGTGCTGTTCAAACTTCTTTTTATTCAATCCCAACTCTTTGGCTTCGTAGGTAGGAAGTCCGAGGGAGTTAATAAAAACACGAGTGTGTAGACCATATTCTTCGGCTTTAAAGACTATCGCACCATCGCTTTGTACGAAAATTTCGGGATGCGCTTCTACTATCTTCTTTCCTTCGGCACTAACCTCACTTTCAAAAAAGTATTCATCAAATTTTGTACCGAGTTTTTGGTAAATTGTTTCAAAGTATTCTAAGCTCCATGCGCGCCCCGTATCATACAGACTGTTAACAGTTGCGCTACTTCGTTCAAAAATTTGTTTGTTAATTACATCTATTTCTTCTTTGACGCCTTCTGTTTCTTTATACGCCGTTGCCCCATATGCATAGGCACTTCCCAAAAACGCTACCTTTTCCGCAAGCGGTGCGGAATCGTTTGGTATTATTTTTTCTGGTTGATTTTTTGGCATTGCTTGCATCCCCCAGACTGCCTTTGCGACATGCAGTCCGACATCGCCTTGATAGTTCATGCGAATAACCGTTGCGCCCACTGCTTCGTATAATCGCGCCAAGGATTCTCCAATAGCGTTGCTCATCAAGTGACCAATGTGAAAAAGTTTGAATGGGTTAGGGTCGGTAAATTCTACAAAAACTGTTTTGCCCGTCATCGTCTGCTCAATACCAAAGTCATTCGCGTCTAGTATTTCTTGCAGGTACTGGCGGATTACCTGTGCGGGTATCCAAAAATTAATAAACCCTTGCGGGGTGGTTTCGATTTTTTCGATATTATTACTCTTTGCAAAATGCGCGATGATTTCTTGCGCCACATCACTAGGTTTTTTCCCTGCTTGTTTTGCCAGCACTAGAGCGATGTTGGTGGTGTAGTCACC
>CAZELH010000063.1:0-1752 GCA_964513095.1 uncultured Candidatus Saccharibacteria bacterium | reverse complement strand
AAAATCGGTGCTTCGGGGACAAAATACGATGCCGCAAATCCAGCCAAAAGTGGTGGCAACCCTTGCGCCAATGCTTGCACACTGGAAGAAACACCAAAGATCTCCCCTTGCACATTCGGTGGTGCAGTACGACTAATAAGGCCCATCAAATTCGCTTGCGTTAACCCGTTACAAATAGCAAAAAATGGGGTAATAAGTAACAGTTGCCACCACACCGTTGGGAAAAAGAAACCAAGAACCGCCGCGGACATTCCAAACATTGAAAATCGCAACACCGTTCGCTCATTAAATCGAGCGGCAACAAATCGAGTAATAACTGCTTGGGTTAAAATAATCCACAACCCGACATACGCAAAATAATCACCGATGTTCCCCTGTGTAAATCCAAATCGGTGGATTAAAAAGACACTGAAAAAACTAATGTAAAAAGAAAATCCGGTTTGAAACAAAAACGCGGAAGAAAACAAAATCGTGTGACTGGGCCATGAAAAAACTCGAGCAATATGATGCACCGATTTATTCCACGCCACATGCAATGTGTGATTGCGAGTTTTATGCGTTTCAGTAAACATGAAAAACAAAAACAGCGTGTTTAATAAACTCAAAAACGCCGCCACCCAAAAAGGAGTGCCTGCCGAAAACCACGATACCACGTGCGGATCAGAAAGCTTGCCACCAAGATACGGTCCAAGGATAAACCCCGTCCCAAACGCCGCGCCAATCATCCCAAATGCCTTGGCACGATTAGCAGGAGCCGTAATATCGGCAATAGACGCCTGCGCCACCGATATATTACCACCAGTAATACCGTCAAAAATTCGCGAGACGAACAAAAGAGGAATATTTTTCAAAAAAATCGCAATCGCAAACATCACATACGAAAGACAGGTGCCCGTCAAAGAAAGTACAAGAACCGGCTTTCGTCCAAATTTATCAGACAACTGCCCCAAAATTGGCGCCGCAAAAAATATCGCGAGTGGATATGAGGCGCTTAACATGCCATAAATAATATAAGCGGTTGAAAGAGAGACTGATCCAGAAAACAGATATTCGGGAGAATTCGGATTGGCAAGCAGTTGCGGAATAACGGGGATTAAAATCCCCACTCCCAATAAATCGACAAATATCGTAAACAGAAGTATTGGAAACGGATTATTTTGTATGTATTTTTTCATAGACAATTACGAAAGAGTACCTCAACAAAACAAAAAAATCCAGACGTCAAATTACTATTTTTTATATTTCGCAATAAGCCAAGAACTCGATTGCACCTTACCACCAAATCCAACATTAAAAACCATCTCGCACCCAATCGATTCACACACAGGTACTTCGGGGATATTATCGTGTTTTCTATCACCCCCATTGGCAAAAATAGTCGGCTGAATAGCAATAAGTTCTGCGCACACGCTCATATCAGTTGGATCAGCAGGATGATTAGTTAATACAACCCGATCAACACATCGCAAGGCTTCAATCACCTCTTTTCGTTCTTGTTCAGGCATAAACGGCACTCCTTTTTTCTTGGTAAGCCAATTGTCATTGTTTAAAATCACGACCAATTCATCACCTAATTTCTTAGCTTCTTCAAACAAGCGAACATGCCCAATATGAATGGGGTCAAACCCACCACTCACTGCCACAACCACCTTTTTTTGCTGACTAGACATATAAATACAGTATATATCGAACACTCCCCTAACTCCATTTTTTATGTTTTTCGTTGCGATCGATAAACCATGCATCACCACC
>CAZELH010000062.1:0-1782 GCA_964513095.1 uncultured Candidatus Saccharibacteria bacterium | reverse complement strand
GGGGCGCAGCGCGGGAATGACAGAGGGGGGGTGCGGCAAGAAAAAGGTAAAAATAACTTATCCTTCGACTCACTAAAGTTCGCTCCCTCCTTCACTAAAGTCCTGCCTGCCGGCAGGCAGGTTCGGAAGGGCTAAGCAGGATATTTTTTCTCAAAAGGAGAGAAAATAAAAATCCGCGAACACTACAAGAGTGCGCGCGGAAGAGGTTTGTGTTTTTCTTCTTCGTATTATTCGTATCGCCTTTTATTGGCGACGATTTTTATCCCATTTGAATCCCGGACAATCCCAGCAAGCAATATATGCCCGTTGAATTGTTGTCCATCCCCGTTTTTCAACAAAAATGAAAGGGTCCGTTTCAAATGTCTGTATGTAGACTTTTGTACCCGGAATTTTTTGAGCATTCCGCACATCGTTTTCATATTCTTCTGGGACCGTTAAGACGTAATGCAATGGCTCTGTCTTCCAGTAAATTCCTGTGGCGCCGTACATACGGTCAGAAAACAAGAATCGAATCGCCTTCAAGAAAAGAACCGCCATAGCAACTGACAAAAACAACGGCCAAATCATGGCAAATTTTCCCAACAGAGACAAGGCAACGAATCCAATTACAAAAACGCAAAACCCGATAAAACCCGCCAATTGGACTGTTGCGGAAATCAGATGATGTCTATGCCAGAAATTGGCAGTTGCCATTCTTTTTTTCAAGACTTCTTTTTGATATGTTTTCACCATATCATATGGAATCACATCAACTCCCTTTGCTTGCAATTCTTCACAAAGCGATGGACCAAACAAAACTTTGAAAAAATGTGGGCGACGATTAGCGCTTCTTCGCGACACACTTCTTCGTGTCTCCAACAGTGTTGCGGCATGTGCAGACATAGTAAATCTCCCTAGATTGTAGGTGAATGTTTGTGAAATGGTGCAGACGTAGCCCTTGGAATGAGCCTACTTCCGCACCGCAGTATCTACATACCAGTATGAATAAAAACTTCATTCTGTCAATTTTACTCACGGGCTCCCCTACCCAGAGTTGCCTCTTTTTGAAAAAGTAGCTACTATGGTTTCACAAAGCACCCATCGTTCAACGGATAGGACACGGGATTGCGGATCCCGTAATTGAGGTTCGATTCCTCATGGGTGCACCACAGACATAGGGCGTGAAGAAATAATTGCGGATTGAGTATTGAAGAATTGCGCAAAGAAGAATCACAATCCTATGGAGTATTTAATAGCGTGTATTGAGCATACAAAAAAATAACGGCTTTTATCGTCTTTCGTCATTGTATAACTTGACATATTAGTTTATATATGCTATAGTTACACTAGTACGCTCATGGCGGTTTTCTTGCTATTTCAGCTTCTTGTTGAGAGTTGAAATAGCGGGGAAACCTGTGAGCCATCGGCGCTTTGCATACCGCGAAGTTCAAAGGATGTTCCAGATGGTACTTTTATTGAGGGAGGAGTTGGTGTTATGGAAACCGGTATCGTGAGGTTTTTTAACAGTTGGCCCAATAAACGTTACGGGTTTATTAGCGTGGGTGGAGGCGAAGATATTTTCTTCCACTTTAACGATGGCGAAAATATTAAAGCCGGCGAGAACACACCCGTGTTCTGTGGTGGCGCATTGAAGAGGGAGCCAAAAACAGGCGATCGCGTTGCTTTTGAACGCAGTTCCGGCTCCAAAGGTCCGAAAGCGGCTCCGTGGTGTTTTGCCAATGACTACGAAATTGCAAAACACGAAATCGCCACTCGTCCGGCTCCGGTGACTTACCGCGTGCT
>CAZELH010000061.1:0-1841 GCA_964513095.1 uncultured Candidatus Saccharibacteria bacterium | reverse complement strand
TGTAAATCTGTCGCCTTAACGGCTACGCAGGTTCGAATCCTGCTCCCAGCACAATTGATGGTGCGAAAATAAAGTTAATTACATCCCCGCCAAGGCGGGGCGCCTACGGCTACGTCCCGCCAGTAGCGGGGCTCCCAGCACAATTAATGGTACGTAAATAGAGCGACTTAATTTCTCGTTTCCGCTTCCTCCCTTCTTGTCATTCCCGACCACGATCGGGAATCTATGCTTGGAAATTATCAATTTTTTACGATTCAGCGGTTCTTGCTTTTTATTAAAATATATGGTATAATGAGAAAAGTAGCTCAAATACTGCATATTTTGAAAATTGTGGAGGTGGATATGAGGATTTTAGCGATTATCGATAATGAAATTCTGCGAGGTTTTTATATTTCGCAAGTAAAAGAATTGTTCAATGAGAAAGGCATTGTTGTGGAATTTCCCAAAAATATTGCCACCGCTCGAAATAAGTTGTTCATTACAGAAGATCTAGATTTTGGTGCGGTTGTTATTGCTGGATTCGGCGACAAAGATAGACATCAAATCCTTCGTTTTGTTGAAGATGTAAAGGCATCAAAACGCAGAGGCTTTGCAGGGTTGGTGTGTATTTCTTCAGATGACCCAGAGTTGTATGGTCGTAAAGAGACGATGGATTGTTGCTTCTTTCGGCTCAATGAAGAAATGCTCAAAAAGGTAGTATCGGTGGTAGCAGCCAATGAAAGAACCCCGATTTTAAGTATTGAATGACATAGCGCAAGGCGTATCCAAAAAAACGGATACGCCTTTTGATTTTTTACTCAATATTTCGTACCCTAGATACATTATTTTATGAAACTCTCTATTGGAATTGTGGGAATGCCAAACGTGGGCAAATCAACCCTCTTTAAAACACTCACTTCAGCGGACGTCACCATCGCCAACTATCCCTTTGCGACCATCGATCCAAACGTGGGCGTCGTAACCGTACCTGACGAACGATTAGCGTTTCTTTCAAATGCCAGTAAATCAAAAAAAACAATTCCTGCCATTATCGAGTTTTTTGATATCGCAGGGTTAGTAAAAGGTGCCAGTACGGGGGAAGGCTTGGGAAATCAATTTTTGACGCACATTCGCGATACGCAAGCGATTGTAATGGTGCTACGAGTATTTGGAGGCGGTGAAATTATTCACGTAGAAGGCAGCGTTGACCCAATTCGTGATTTGGAAATCATCGAAACAGAGTTGGCGTTAAAAGACGTAGATACGATTCAAAAACGCATAAAAAAAGCAGAAGGGGAGGCACGCACGGGAGATAAAAAAGCAGTCGCGAATCTCGAATTATTGAAAGAACTGTTGGTAGCAGTTGAAAAAGGAGAGTTAACAACCCAGTGGGCTGGCGAAGAATTGGTGCGTGAAATGCAACTACTAACGGCGAAAAAACAGTTATTTTTGTTGAACGGAAGCGAGAGCGATGTATCGCAGGAATTAGTTTCAAAATTGGAAAAATATGAAAGTCATTTTGTTGTCGCCGATGTTTCAAAAGGGGAAGGGGTTGATATATTAATTAAAAAAGCTTACGAAACATTAGGCCTCATCAGTTTCTTTACGACCGGTGAAGACGAAACACGTGCATGGACAATTCGGGAAGGTGCAAAAGCCCCAGAAGCCGCCGGCGCAATTCATAGTGATTTTGAAAGTAAATTTATCCGCGCAGAAGTAGTCGCGTATGATGATTTTGTCAGTTGTGGCGGATGGGCGGGAGCCAAGCAGAAAGGAAAGTTGCGACTAGAGGGAAAAGAGTATGTGGTAAAAAACGGGGATATCATGGTGATTCGGCATGGATAGAAATTAGCCATTAGCCA
>CAZELH010000060.1:0-1847 GCA_964513095.1 uncultured Candidatus Saccharibacteria bacterium | reverse complement strand
TTGGCGGGGTGGTTTTGGGAATACTAAAAAGCAGTTGATCGTCTGAAGTCGGATTCGCAAACACTCCAGAAATTTTGACAGTCGCTTGCTGTGCCGACTGATACTGAACGGGGTTTGCAAATATCACAAAATCCCCTCCAGCATATACATACCGTCCCGTGGTCACTAGTAATAATAGAGATGCCACTATTCCTATTTGTTTTTTACTCCGCACTCCCTGCATACCTTTTCAGTATACCATTAAAAAGGTGGCGCCATTCTTACATCGCTACACAAAAAACGATAGATTATTTGATTGAGTTATTTTGCTCATTCCCATCGTACACCACTCTCGTATACTGTATTGCCAACAATAATGGGATCCACACCCAAGGTTGCATCATTCGATCATCGAAGAAAAATGTAAAAAGTAATGAAATTACCGTGATAAACAGCGCGCACCATTGCCAGCTGTACTGATAATTATATAACAGCGTACGGACCGCCCAGTAACACAACCCCAAAAATAATACCAACCCGAGCCATCCCGCCGATAAGCCCACCTGCAAAAATGTGTTATGACTTCCTTCGGTAACTGCTTTCTCCTCTGGCACAACAAAACGACTTGCGAATGCAAACTGGGTGGAAATCCCCAATGGATTACGCGCCAAAATATGCGATCCATTTTTCCAGAATGTAACGCGATCTTCAATTTGAATAGTGAATTTTCCGTCTTTCATAATTTTTTTCAAAAATAGATCATTGGGAATCGTGGTGTTGATGGTATCGGTATCAGTCACCAACTCAACGGTACGCAAGTCAGATAATCGCATCAGTAATCCCCTCACTGTTTCGCTAGGAATATTTTGTAAATATGAAAATTGAGGAAACAATCTGACTAAGACTGCATTTTTTGCAAAAAACGGCAAAATTCCATATGCGCTTATTATGGTGAGTGGGATAAGCACCACCACACAAAGACTTGCCAGAACCTTTCGGTGCGCGTGGATGATGGCAAATATCCCCGCGCAAAATAATATAAACATCAACACTCCGTAACTACTTCGCGATACCGACCACAACATAAAAGAAGTAACGATCACACTGCCAACCCATATCAGTATTTTTTTATACGCTTTTTTTTCAAATAAAAAATGGGCGACTAATACCGCAAACGATATAATCAGAAAATTTCCAAACGCGGTGCGATTCGTAAAAAACCCCGTTAACCCAGCGTCGGTGAGATGAAAAAACAACCGAAATGACCTCCAATACACCAACGGAGTGATTGCGAGTACGGTTAAAAACGCGTTGAGCGCGTGCGTAAAAAAATTTTTTTCGCGCGCGTAATACTCAATCAATAATCCCGCGAGCGAAATGGTGCCAATAGAAAACATATCTCCAAGCACCTCTTGTGTCAGTAATGGTACGTGATAAAAAAAACGCGCACTCACATAACCAATAATAAGCGCTCCAATAAATAACCCGAAAAAGAGCATGACTGCTGGTGTGTGTTGTTTTATCCCACTCGCATTCACGCCCCCCTTTAGCACACTGTATGTGGCACAGAAAAAAGAAACTATGGTGAATATTTCAAAGGGCTGAACAATAAATGGGTGAAATATTCCCCGGCGAAAAAATAACGTGCCAAGAGCACAGATAAAGCTCCAATAGCCTATTTTTTTTATCCACGCATCCATAAGTAGGTAGTATAGCCTCTTTTTATCTTAGATTACACAAAGGGTATCATCCTTTTACAACTACAAAAAGATGCGCCCCGTATATATCAATTACGGAGCGCGACTTTTCTCTTTTTATTTCACTAAAGCTTGGAGTTGTTTCACCAACTCAAGCAATGTGTCAAGTGT
>CAZELH010000059.1:0-1886 GCA_964513095.1 uncultured Candidatus Saccharibacteria bacterium | reverse complement strand
CCACAACCTTGACAAATTACCAATAAGTGTTTTATAGTGCCACTTAGCTCACGCACCACAAATCCTTAAAAAGGAGAGGAAATATGCGACATTTTACAAAGAACCCCGTTCGGCGAGCAATGGATATTGCCGACCGCGAAGCAGAAATTGTATGGAAAAAAATTTTTCCTGATAAAAGTTTTGAAGAATTATGGCTGGAAATTTTCCACCAAGTTCTTTACGAACTTTCCTACAAATAATCTTTAGCCAAACGAAAGGACGAAATATGGAAATCACATTAGTACTGCCAGTAATGCCGAAAAATAGGGGCAAAAACGTCTGCGACAAATGCAACCAAGAGGTTGAGCCGAACAATTGTGCAGTCAATTTTTCTTATCTTATGGACTCAGAGTCGGTTGAAGTATTAAGTGCGTACTTAAACGGACTAAAACGACATCTATTTCCGATGCTTGACCAAAACGGCACCCAAATCTGTCCGGGTTCTCCCAGTCGTGTTCGTCTATCAAAAAATCGAGAAGGCATGAATGCAGAGGAAAGAAAAAAGCTGAAAAAGGCACAATCGGTACTTAAAAAAATGAACGAAGAATTTGGGCCTCCAAACACAGTGATAACTGTGTAAAATACCACAAAACAAAACCCCGTAAACAGCACGCAACGCTGTCACGGGGTTTTATTTTACTAATTTTATTCCATCCTTCTTGATGCTTATTACCTGTTTCCACTGCATTACGAATCCTCAATTCGCAATCTATTGCTTCTTCTCGAGATCAAGACACACCGAATTAATACAGTACCGTTTCCCACCAGCATCTCGTGGACCATCATCAAACACATGCCCCAAATGAGCACCGCAATTTTTACACGTGACCTCGGTTCGCTTCATGCCAAACTCATTGTCTTCTTTCAACTCAATGTGCTCCAAATTAGAAGGTTCGGTAAAACTTGGCCATCCGGTGCCGGAATCAAATTTGGCATCAGATGAAAATAGTTCTGCGCCACACACCGCGCACTTATACATTCCCTTTTCATGATTATCCCAATACTTACCAGTAAATGCTGGCTCCGTCCCTTTTTCACGAGCAACGTGATATAACTCCTTATCCAATTCTTCGTCTTTTTTCATACCGAAAAGTATACCAAAAATAACTCATTCTGTCTTCTCTACCCACTCTCTATAATTTGCCTAAAAAAAGATGCGGAGCAATACTTACAGCTGGTCAAAGAAGTATCAAAAAAGGAGAATGAAGATGGAATTACCACAACAGGTGCCCGAAAAAGGCTTTTACTACCACTACAAACACAATCCACAAACGGACGTAAATAACTACGCCTACGAAGTAGTTGGGATCGGACTCCACACCGAAGAAGATGCGTGGGAAGTCGTCTACCGGCCACTCTATGAAAATGCGTTGGTATACAAAGCGGGTAAATGTTTTGATATCCGCCCCCTTTCGATGTTTGTCGAAGAAAACGTTGCAGACAAAAACGGAACTATCCACCCCCACCGATTTACAAAAATCACCGACGAAACAATTATCGCAGAACTTTCAAAAATCCGCGAAAAAATGTACGGGGCTTAGCAAATAGAATAATCAATATATTTTAGGACTCACGGAATGCGACGGCATGAGTTCGAGGTGTTTTTTCACCAGAAAAAAACACCGCACCTAAAATATATTGTTTATTCTCGAATAGGTAGCAAACGAAAAACGAGATGTACCGACGAGCCTCCCCGCTCGTCTTTTTTTGTTTTGTTTTCTTATTCTAAGAAAACAAAACAAACCGGCACAAATTTAGTGAAGCAGGGTAGCAAATCTTCGCGCCTTATGCTTATGCTTTTAATCCGTTAATCCTCTAATCCGCAATCTATTAATAGTAGAGATACT
>CAZELH010000058.1:0-1930 GCA_964513095.1 uncultured Candidatus Saccharibacteria bacterium | reverse complement strand
CAGTTTAAAAATAAATCAATCCGACTGCGCGACAACCGAAACGGCTCCACCGATTTTGGGTTATATAAATTCCGGGTTCGATATGGTTTGTAGTATGAAGACATACGATATCACCATAATACCGAGTTAAAAGAAAAAATAAAAACTTGCATTTTGGCTTCTGCGCCAGTATAAAAGAGCAAGCAGATAGGTATTTACAAAATCATAGAAGGAGCAAAAACATATGTACGAATTGAAACGTGGCGATATGCCCTACTGGTATGAACTCACATGGGACGCCGAAAAATGCGCCATCATTCTAGAAGCGGAAAAAAAGATTTTCGAAGAAAGAGTAGTGCCCCAAAAAGATGATTTACTGGTAAAAAAACTTACAAAAGATTTTAAATTCAAAGAATTTTCAAGGGACATAGAGGATAAGTACTTTGGATTTGAAAAATGTTTTAAACGAATAAAAGATGGAAAAGCTAGCTATGTACGCTTTCTGATTCCCATCCCTGTACTGCGGACGTATAAAAAAGAAAAATGTTCAAAATGCAAAGGATCTGGAAAGGATCGACGATCCAGCTGGCTTCCCTGCATGCAATGTAATGGCTACAAAAAAGAAGTAATGCACGATATGAGACAATGCCACGCCATCGCCGCCACCATCCATCTTGCAGTAAATCGTCTCTGTACAGTAGACAAAAAAACACAAATAGTGCCATCAGAAAAACATCAACTGATGGTACTAATGACCGGATTCGACTATGAAAGAAACGGCTGTGGAATTTGTGGAGATTGCTCAAAAACAATGCTCAGTTGGCTAGGAAAATCAACGGCGGACCAAACTTGTAAACCAGAAATGGTCACAAACGCTATGATCGAGGCCAATAAAAAAATGGGCTACGGCGATGTATATGGAGACAAGAATTTTGAAACGCGCTTCCATAATGACGGTCAATTTTCTCTACAGTGTCCAGGCAATCGATGCCAAATCTACATCCCCTTCAGCGCCAAACAAGAAGATAAGGGGTGGGAAATCGAAGAACACAATGTTGACGATGCCCAACAACAGCTGTTCCTTCTTGTTGCTCTTGCGCAACTCTGCACGCTTGCTCGCCGTGCAGGAGTGCAATAACCATCAAAAAATAAGCCAGAAGAATTTTTTCTTCTGGCTATTTCTTTTGTGCTCGTTGGCTAACCTGTTGCGCCTCCTCAATCCACTGTTTCAACAATTCTTTATTCTCAATCACTCCATCCGGCACTTCATAATACGAAAGCGCAACATCATCTCCATCTTTATTCTGATACGTAAATGGCGACGCCCCCATCGCTTCATATTTCGGTTTCGTCACGGCATCTACTTTAAAATACAAAGAATTATCGGCGATCAATCCAAAAATCACCCAATCTTTATATAAAATCAAACTTCCTCCAATCGTACGTTTATGAGTAATCCCAGAAATTCCCGAAAACACTTCATATAAAATATACGCCAAATAATCATCAGAAATTTTTGTCATAGACGTTACAACGCGGGGTTGGTGCCAATTTCATAGGCAGTCCCAGAGTTTCCACCATCACGACTCACCACATCATGCGCGCCGTTGGCACTATATTTCACACTCTCCATACTCGCCGCCACAAGTTTGTATGCAAAATTTGTTGTCGTTGCCGCATACGCGTAAAAATGAGTTGCATCATTAACTGGATCAAGCGGAAGATGCCCGATCGGACTACCGGTGGTAATGAGGGTGAAATTTAGAGGTAACCATCCCGTGGAATTAACGCTTTTATTATTAGAAACCGCAACATTCGTATATGATGCGCCAAACGCATATGAGCAGTCAGAAGTCGTAGCAGTTTGAAAACAAGTGGTGTAGGGGGCAGAAGAAGACGCCAGCGACGGATTATCTACCTGCGAAAGATAGATGCCGACGGCATTTTTAAT
>CAZELH010000057.1:0-2050 GCA_964513095.1 uncultured Candidatus Saccharibacteria bacterium | reverse complement strand
ATATCGAATCATTCATTGACTCTGAAGACAGATTTATAGGCGTCAGTTAATCTTGGTAGTCCTTTTTTCTTTGAAACAAAGATTGTCCGGATTTAAACCCGCATCTTGAATAATTTCAGAAGCTGTTTTATTGGTAGTGAGAGATAATGGAAATCCAAATTTTTTAATAAAATCCTCTGCTATTTTTTTGCTAGGAGCTTCAATTTCCATGTATGGCATCATATGTGGATACTGATCTATCTCAATATGTACTTTCGGTAATTCATAATGCTCCCTCAACTTTTCACGTTGGCGAAAGACAGTATAGCCAAGCAGTTCAAGTATTTTTTTCGTCATATCAAAATCAGATACTTCAATCTGATGCTCCATACGAATATTGAACTTTTTATCTTCTTGTTTTGTTTTGAGGGTTAAATATTGTTTTTTACCTTCAGAGCGCAATCTTAACGAAGAAAAATTTCCGTTTCCACGAAAATATAACTCGCGAAGAAGCGTGGATGGCATTGTCTTTTTTGCACCGAGCGCGCGAAGAATTTTTCGAGTCTTTGTCGGGTTTATATTTAGTATTTTGAGCTCTACTTCTTTTTTCATTCTTTTATTACCTCAATTTTTATTCCAATTACTCCGTATTTTCCCTGTTCTTCTTTAGAATAAAAAGTTTCAATTTCTTCGATCAGCTCCTCTTTTGAGTTCCCGCCAAACAGTAATGGAGAGAAATCTGAAAACATATTTTCAAAAAAAGGGTAACGGTATAATGCTTTTACAATCGCAATCACTTTTTTTGATTGGTCATCATTGCAAACAAACTCAATTTGGTCTCCAAGATTTATGTGTTGACGTTTTTCATCGTACAATCGTGACTCTATAAACTTGTTGCCACTAGTAATCTTTTCAAACGGAGCCACGGAGAGTTTCATTGTGTGGACTATCATAATTTTATTTAAAATAGAGCGTTGCTTAAGAAACTCGAAAACTCAGTTTACTTCTTCCGCTTTCTCCGGTTTCATTCATTAGAATATGAGACCTGTTTTAATTCTTGTCAAGAATAAAGCTAGGTACTTGATGTGGTGTGAAAGAGACATTTTTTTATTTGGTTGCCCGCGATGAAGTGATAACAAAAATCTGTTGCAGGATTTGACAATAATTATAATAGATTATATAATAAAAAAAGTAATGAAATCACAGGCGAAAGGAATAGGAGGTCAAAATGACTCTTCTTTTGTTGTCCATATATGCCGTTTTGATGACGGTAGTAGCAGGAGTGCTGTACTATCTGCACTTCATTTCCAATCCATTACCTTTTCCCGATAAGGGTCACCGATGTTACGGGGTTCGTAATGCAGAAGCGCAGAAAGTTTTGATTCATCTTTTGCATAGATACGGACTAAAAGAAGTGTTCACTATGGACGCCGGTCCTTCGCATCAGACCATTTTGAATGATGGAAGAACGGTGATTCACTTTTTGGAACCCGAAGCCCGCGGAACCATTTTTACAGGGACAGCACTATCTATTCGTTCGAATGATCCTCTTTGCACAGCCAAGTTTTTTGAGGAAATATTGGATGGACGCGGGTATCGTTCGGAAATACATCAACCAGCCCTCGGTGAGTTATCAAAGGATATGTTGGTTGTATTAAAAAGCGAAGCATTTTTGGGATGGGAGTTAGTGATAACGAAACCCATTCTGCAAATGCCGATGCCAAAAAGACGAAAAATTTCTAGTCTTCGTTGGCAGTCTTTGCTTTAAAAGAACACAACATGCGCACCAAGCCTCTAGTATCCGCTTCCTATTTTAGGGAGCGGTTTTTGTTTAAAAATAGTCAAAGATACTTTATTGAAAAACAGGGGGTAAAACGCTACACTGGAGCTATCGCGTATATGAACGACATGCGGACGGAAATTAAAAACGCACTCCTGCAAGCCATCACCTCGGCTGGATTTACGATGCCCGATGGAGTCACGGTCGCAATCACCAAACCTCCGTTTTTGCATCAGGGTGACTACACCACCAACATCGCTCTAGTGCTGGCAAAACAAGCAGGGAAAAAAC
>CAZELH010000056.1:0-2151 GCA_964513095.1 uncultured Candidatus Saccharibacteria bacterium | reverse complement strand
CAATGCCTCTTCAACAGCGTTTTGCAAACTATGCAAAATAGATCGCGGAAGTGGCTCCCCCGGTTTGGTGATTCCGGGATATCGCCACGCGCTAATAATCTTACGACTCACTCCGGTATCTTGGATCATTACCCATAGTTCAAACGGATGTTTGATATTTCCCGCTGGTTGCATCACGGCAATCGTGGAATCTGCTACACCCTCTTCGACGCGTAGTGGATTATTGATAACTCGCTGAACGCGACTTTTAGAAAGCTGATAAAAACGCAACTTCGAGAGCGCGTGAGCAGTCCATACCAGTCCTTTTTGGCGGGCTTGTATATACATAAAAAACAAGCAACAAAAACTACTCTTGTAAAAGTTTTTTGAATGATTCGACCATCGGCACCTGCTCTGGCTCATTGCCATACAGTTCAGCGACCGTAGCACTTATCCAAAATCCAAGCACCAACAATGTGCAAATTTTAAGCGCCCTATTTTCTGCCTCAATGCGCACCGGTTCACACACAATCCCTTTTTCGGTTAAAAGTCGCGCAGTAGTATCCATTCGTCGAGCAATACGAGGGTGATCGCTGTCGTCATAGAGGAATAAGCACGAGTACGAGCGTGCCGGAAAAGCAGAAATGCCATCGAATCCAGTCATTTCATTGTGATTTAATTCAGGAAATACATTACAAAACGCGGGAATCTTCCCTGTTTCATTCAAGGCAATTTTCCATGCATATCCAATACCAGAATTAGTAGATGAAGAATACACCAAGGGAACAGTTCCTTTTATTTTTTGTGCGATAGACCGTCCCCACTCCTCAAGTGTTTCCGGATGAAGCGTGGACGAAACTGTCGATAATTTTTTATACAATTGGTCATCACCCATCATCTTAACAAGAGCCATCATCATATACCCAGTAGCCATTCGCGGTTGCAAACCAGAAGGAACTTGAATATACGCAACACCATCTTTTTGGGCATGAGAAAGGAGAGCTCCTCCGCCGGTAATAACGGCAACGGTATGTCCGGCATCACGAGTAGCAACATAACTATCAAGCGCTTCTTCAGTATTACCAGAATACGAGGAAACGATATACAAGGGCTGAGAAAAAGTATGAGTGGGAATGCCGTATGTTTTATGAACCACAATAGGCAACAGTGGATCAATCGTGCACAAAATATCGGCGGCAAGATGAGAACCACCCATACCGCACACCACAAAGCTATCAAAAGAATCACGAGAATGCGGGTTAACAACTTCGGGAACAAAAGAAAATTGAGAGGAAAATGAGGTAATAACGTCACGAATCATAATAGGTCTATTGTAGCACGTTCAACGCACGTTCGCGCAGTGCCTTTGTTTTGCCAACGGCATAGGAAAGAAGGGGTAGTTGTTCCTTCTCCCATACACTCGTAAAAGAATCGATACAGTCCCAACTGGCAGCAATTTCTTGCGTACTCACAAACAGCGTTTGATTTCCAGAAAAAGCATCGAGGATAAGTTTTTCATAGGCATCAACAAACCCAGTAGTATTTTTTGCGCGAGGATATCGAAACACGGTCGTTTGTTTTTCAATAGCAATATCATTCCCCGGTTTTTTTGTGTAAAAAGAAAACGAGATATGCTCATCGGGTTGAATGCGATACGTAAGTTCACTCGGATACATACCGGAAAACAATGACGTAACAGGCGGTTTAAAAAAGAGAGTGATTTCAACACGATCTTCGTCCATACCCTTCCCCCCTTCAAAAATAATAGGAACATTCTTAAATCGATCGTCGGCGAGTGAAAGTCGCAATGCAAAATACGTTTCAGTTGTTGATCGCGTCGCAACATTTGCTTCTCGTCGATATCCACGATACTGAGCTCGAACACTACCGGAAAGTACTTCTACAGGACGAGGAACACGCAAAGAGCGCACAATGGCATATCGCGAAGAACGAATACTATTCGCATCCCAACCTTCAGGGCTACGCATAGTAGTAAGTGCCAACATCTGAAGCATGTGATTTTGTCCAATATCACGCAATGCTCCCACGCCATCATAAAAAATACCTCGATTTCCAATAGTTTTTTTCTCTAAAAAGACAAGATGAATTTTTTCGATAGATTTATTGTCCCATACTGCCGAAAAAAGTGGATTCGCAAATCGAAATGCGAGT
>CAZELH010000055.1:0-2367 GCA_964513095.1 uncultured Candidatus Saccharibacteria bacterium | reverse complement strand
GGGTCAGCTATACCACGGTGAATACGTTCTCGAGTCCTGTACTCACTGCCCGTCACGCCAAGGGAGCCGGTAATGGATGAAGCTTTTTCATTAGAAGGAGTTAGTTCAAGATCGGTAACATGGGCGAAGTCGTAACAAGGCACGCGTAGCGGAAGCTGTGCGTAGAACAATTAAATTATTTACAAAAAAATCTTTCGATTTTTTCTGCTAAATATAGTCGAGTGGTGTTTGCTATTGAACATGCTTTTTTGATCAAGTTCAGTAGCAAGAACCATGTCAAAATAAAATGGTATTTTTTGGAAAGGCAAGTTGACCTAATAACATAACTGCCGTCCGTAATACAATTTGGGGCAACTAAAAAATTCTTTTTTCTCTAAAAATCAATGTGCTTAAGTTTCTCTGCTATTTTCAGTAGAGCGCTCTGAGGCCGCTAGGCCGGTCTTACTCTGCTAAAAACAGCAGATAATCTCGCTTATATTTCTGCGATTATTTTATAAATGGTGTTTTTTGTTTGTCATCTTTGGCCTGCCTGCCGCCAGGCAGGGGTCCATGTATTTGTTGCTTGTGTCGACTATTGGCCATTGGCTGAACCCTATCGGCTCATGTTTCATTGACTTTTTTACATTTTTTATATATGGTTTTGCTTAGTTTTGAATGTTTCAAAACATAATTTTGTAAGAGTAAGGCGTGGAGGTGTGCTTTATGGATGTACTGGACTATAAGAACGACGATGTCGTTCGGCCGTGGATTCGTCGCCTGATTTTGGCGATGATTTTTTTAACCCTTCTTTTTATTCGGTGGTGGTTTTATACATCACCGTAGCCGTAAAGGAGTTTGTTATGGCAGGAAATGTTGATTGGGATGGATTTCAGAAAAGCTCGCAAAACTTGGTGCCCGCGCTGCCGAAAGCCGAGGATGCGCAGCCTTTATTGCCCGCAGAGGTTTTGCCGGATGAATCTTCTGTTCCAAAATACGTTAATGCAATTTTTTCCGTTCAAGTGGGCTTTGGCAAGCTTTGCTTTTCTTCACTTGATTCTGGTAATGGCGTGTCCCGAATTTTGGAAGGATTCTTTTTTGTTTGTGAAACCACAAATCTTGAAGGAGGTGATGATGTTGGTCAATCTTGCGGTGTGGAATTTTCTCAAGAAACTTTTCCGTCCGTGTCTGTGTTGGCGAATGCTGTCATTGCATTTCTCGAAGAAAAATCTCTTGCCTCCAAAGGAGGCCTTGGTTCACAGAACGTTGTGAACGCTATCGCTTGTTTTGAGCGACCAGGTGATCCAGACTTTTTCGGGGCGCATGTTCCTCTGGCCATGGTTATTCAGCCATTGTCGAATCGTGATTTTTCCGATTTACAAGTGCTCCTTTTTGCCCATTTTTCGACAATTGAACATTAGTCTCTGTTTGATTTTTTTCGAAATACTTGCCGTGCGTGCCTGTGGCGCACGGTTTTTTTGTTTTTAACCCGTTGAAGCGGTATAATATATCCACTATGGCTGATGAAGTGAAAAAACAAATCCTTATCGCAGAGGATGACAAATTTTTGTCTTCCTTGTTGAAAGCAAAACTCGAAAAAGAGGGTTTTGCCGTTACTCAGTGCTATGATGGGGCGGAGGTTTTGACTACCCTTAAAACCATATTGCCAGGTGCGGTGCTTTTAGATGTTATTATGCCGAAAGTGTCGGGGTTTGAAGTTTTAAAGGCTATCTCTATTGACCCACGCCTTAATACGATTCCTGTCGTTATGCTTACTAACCTTGCCCAGGATTCAGACATGGAAAAGGCTAAGCAATTAGGGGCAAAAGATTACCTCGTGAAGGTTAAAAACTCAGTGGATGCGATAGTTGCCAAAGTGAAAACTTTGGTGTAGAATGCTTTTATTCAAGTAACGGCAATGATTTCTGAAGAATTGAAGGCAAAAATTAAACCAGGCGCAAAGGTGCGCATTTTTGAGGAAAAAACCTCCCCATTTTCAGGTGTGGTTATTGCGCGTAAACATGGGAGTGAACCTGGGGCAACCTTTACGGTTCGTGCTGTGGTTGCGGGCGTTGGCGTGGAGAAGGTGTACCCAGTGCACTCTCCATCGATTACGAAGTTTGAGGTAATTAGTTCTCCACGAAAAGTGAAGCGTTCAAAGTTGTACTTTATTCGCACCATTTCAGGTGCTCGTATTCGCCAGAAGATTGGGGTGTCGGTATAAAATTGGCCAATAGGGTATGGTCAATGGCCAATAGTGAATTCAATAAAAATCCCTCATAAATAGTGGATTTTGTTTTTCATTGAAATTAGGGCTCTTTTTGTATTATGATGTGGCTATTGCGCGGGTGGCGAAACTGGCAGACGCACTACCTTGAGGTGGTAGCGCCC
>CAZELH010000054.1:0-2874 GCA_964513095.1 uncultured Candidatus Saccharibacteria bacterium | reverse complement strand
ATTTCTAATTTTGAATCCGTGGCGATGGCGGCACTGATAAACATCATTGATTCAATAGGGTCTTCGCTGTTGTGGTAGGTGATTGATTTGTTTATTTCTTTTATGCCGTGGATTTTGAGTGTCGTAGTGCCTATTCCTTCGATGCGTACTCCGCATGTTTCCAGAAAGAAACAGAGTTCTTGTACTTGGTAGTTTGAGGGGGCAAATTCAATCGTTGTTATCCCTTCTATTTTAGCGGCGGCGATAAGGAGGTGTTCGACGGCGGTGTCACTGGCTTCATACATGACAATACTGGTGGGATGGAGTCCATTTTTATCTTTTGTTATCGCATACTCTTTTTCGTGAGTGGTGATGGTTACTCCCAATTCTTTCAAGCCATATTTATGAGCGGCGATGGTGCGTTCTCCCATCTTGCATCCTCCGGTGTGGGGGAATGCGAAGTGTGGTACGGCATGAATGAGCGCGCCGACCATCATAAACGCTGAACGTGTTTTTGTGGCGGCATCGGTGTCTATTTTTTTAATCGTATATTTTTTGGGCGGGGTAATTTCGATGCTGTTTTCTCCCGTCCATTTTACTGATACCCCAATGCTTTTTAAGACGGATATTAATCGATGCACTTCTTCTATTTTTGAAATGCCGTTTAGGCGTGTCGTTCCTTTGTTCAAGAGCGCGGCACAGAGGAGCGCGACCGATCCGTTTTTTGAGTAATTCGTGGCTATTGAGCCGGATAATTTTTTGCCCCCGTTAATCTCAAAATCTGCTCCTCCGGCTACCGTTACGATGTTTTGCTCGAGGACTCGACTGATTTGAGAGAGGAGCTGGGTCGTGAAGTTTTGTTCGCCTTTTTCCATGCGTGCAACGGCGCTTTGGGAGGTGTGAAGCAGGCGGGCGAGTTCGCCTTGTTTCAACCCTTTCTGTTCCCGAAGCATTCGAATGAAATTTCCGATGTTTTCCTGTTGATTGTGTGGGTTGGTCATTACTTAAAATATATCATATGTGATATTATTTTTTTATATGCAGATTGAGCGCGATGTGCTTCTTGCGCCGTACACGACGTTTCATGTGGGGGGTCGTGCTCGATTTTTTGCGCGAGTTACCTCTGAAGACGATGTCGTTTCTGCTGTTTCTTTTGGTCAAGAACGCAATATTTTCATTGTCCCGTTGGGGGGTGGTTCAAATGTTATTTTTGGTGATGATGATATTAATGCGGTTGTTTTAAAACTTGAAATACGTGGCATATCCGTCGTTTCTGAATCATCTGATGAGATTGTGTTATGCGTGGGAGCGGGGGAGGTGTGGGATGAGTTTGTCACCTACTGTGTCGCGCACCATTTTTGTGGTATTGAGGCGCTTTCGGCAATCCCTGGTACGGTGGGAGCGACGGCAGTGCAAAATGTGGGCGCGTATGGTAGGGAGGTGAAAGACGTCATTGTTACTGTGCGTGTGTATGATAGCAAGGCGCGTGTGTTTGTTGATTTTTCAAATAACGATTGTGTCTTTGGATATCGGGATAGTATTTTTCGAAACAAAGAAGCGGGGCGATACATTATCACTTTCATTACGTTTCGATTATTGAAAACAATGCCGGCGATACCTGCGTATCCGGACGTGATACGATATTTTTCCGAAAAAAATATTTCTTCTCCATCTATACGACAGATTCGCGATGCCATTATCGAGATTCGTTCGCGCAAGCTTCCTGATCCAAAAACAGTGTGGAATGTTGGATCGTTTTTTAAAAATCCGATTATTCCTAAAGTAGACGCAGAACGACTTCGTGCGTTGTATCCTGATATGCCGGTGTATCCCGCGTCTGACGATAAAGTGAAGGTGAGCGCGGGATGGTTGATTGAGAAGGTTGGTTTAAAAGGGGAGGTGGTTGCTTCAGGAGTTCAGGTGTATCCATATAATGCATTGGTGTTGACGAATACAGGGGTCGCGCGTCGCGAAGATGTGGTTTTGGCGCGGGATGTGGTGGTACGCGCCGTGCAAGAAAAATTTGGTATTGTGCTTGAGGCAGAGCCTTTGTTTATCTCATAGATTTTTAGTGCTTTTCTTAAAAACCCTTGTAAATCAAAGGTTTTTTGCCCCTTGCATTATTTTTACTATCTGGTATAGTTTTATCCTGTAACTATGTAAGTGTCGCCAACACAGCGTTGGCGGGAGGAATGAACTTTCCAAACCGAAAAGGAAAAATATGCAGATTTCTGAATCTCCGGTCGGATACGAAACTTTGTTGAACTCCATGATCGACAATGGAGTTTTCCTCTACGAAGGTCGCGAAAAGAAGTTGAATTTTTCCGGAATTCAATCTTCGGATCGCTGCAATGTTTCTCGGATTTTCGAGACGTTTTTTTCGAAGGGTAGGCGTCAACAGGGCGATGAGTTTGTGTTTCTTCGAGCTGCGTCCGACGTTCCCGCTCCCGTTGAAAAAGGAACCAGTGGTTCTTTCAAGGTTTTTCCCGGTACTATGATCGTCCGTTTTTCTGACGCCGGTGTTTTTTTGTACTGGTGTCCGGAACGATTGGCCGATGCCAATGAGCATGACCATTATGAGCAAGCTCATTTGGCGTCTCGTTGGTTAGATGCCCAGCAGGCGGCTCTTGTTGCTGAACGAGGACGCGGTCGCGCGTACTCCGCTGGTGCTGCCGTTGCTGTTGCAGTTGCGGAGTAAATTTTCTCCTTTCCCTTTGTGTCCCGTGCGCGATATTTTTTCGCGTACGGGCTTTTTTTACTCTTGCATCTTCTGATCGCTTGCTTTTTGTGTTGTTTCGTGTTATTGTTTTTTTCATTGTTTGTACTTTGAAAACTTAGGAGGAATGATCTGATGAGTCTTTCAAATTTCGAATTAGCTCTTCTAGCTAATCGTCA
>CAZELH010000053.1:0-3442 GCA_964513095.1 uncultured Candidatus Saccharibacteria bacterium | reverse complement strand
ATCACAAAAAATTTCATACGTATTATAAGTATATATAAAACATAATATTGTTTGCCTTTTTAACAACACTAACCGTATGCTTAGAGAAATGATTACCGTAGCAAAAAATCAAAAGTCAGAAAAATCGCTGATTGTATTTGATCTCGACGGCACGCTCGCTGAAAGCAAAACGACGATTGATGCCGAAATGGCAAATCTCCTCGCACGTCTCTTGGGGCAGAAAAAAGTTGCAGTGATTGGCGGAGGAGGATATGAACAGTTTCAAAAACAATTTTTAAAAGGTTTAAAAGGGTCAAAGCAGTATTGGCATAATTTATTTTTATTCCCCACCACTGCCACCTCGTTTTATATATTTGGAAAAGCATCGTCAAGTGTCAAAACAAACACATGGCACCCCGTCTACGAACACACGTTAAAAACCACTGACAAGAAAAAAATTTTCACTGCTTTTGAAAAGGCATTTAAAGAAACAAAATATCAGCACCCAAAAAAACATTTTGGCCCATTCATTGAGGATCGACAAACCCAAATCAGTTTTTCTGCGCTTGGTCAAAAAGCGCCCGTCGAGAAAAAAATGGAGTGGAATAAAAATGATGTCCGTCCTCGCATTATGAAGGCGATGAAAAAATACCTTCCCGAATTTGAAATTCGCAGTGGAGGACTAACAACAATAGATATCACTCCAAAAGGGATTGATAAAGCCTATGGCATTCGTCAGATAGAAAAGCACCTCAAAATCGCCAAGAAAAATATGCTCTTTGTGGGCGACAGAATTTTTGCAGGAGGTAATGACTATGCCATTGTAAAAACCGGCGTAGAGTACAAAAAAGTAGAAAACCCCGAAGATACCAAACGGGTGATAAAAGAATTATTAGATTAAGCCACAATAACAAAACAATCATGGAAAATAATAGAAAAAAAGAATTAGTAAAATTATTAAAGCTTAATAAAAGAGTGAAGCGAATTTTGCCAATTCTTAAAAAAATCAATCAACAGAAAGATGGAAAAATTTGAGCAGTACAAGCCCGTAAGTCTTCTAGAGTTATCCGAAATGGAGTTAGATGGATTATCCCCGAATGAATTCGCGGAATTAATTGAATTGGTGGTTTCAGAAAGCAAAGAGGTGATTTCTGCTATCTCAAAGGAGATAGTAGAAATGGACGAAACATATTTCTCACTCGATGCATTTTATGAAATTCAAGAAATTTTCGATGAATACGAAGAATTAATAAGGATTCTTAAAATCGAAGATCACGCGGTATTGAATCTGATAATTGAGACACGAAATGTGCTTGCTTCAAAAAATCCTATCAGCGAGATCGCAGCCACTAGTAGTAATTATGTGCTTGTGCATGCTTCCAATGTTTCAAGTCTAAGGAATCTTATCCTAACTAAAAATGAAACTGCCGAAATATGCGCCACTGCCAGTTCATTAAGAAAAAAGAATGACATATTTCAACCCAGAACAAAATCAATTGAAGCCGGACTTATTTATAACCCTAAACAAGCAATCGCATGGTTTTCGAAAGATGTTGGTTCTTATACAGGTCGTGGCAAAAGAATTTTAGAGGAAAGGTTTAAAGAGTTTGCAGTGTCTTCTCTTGATGAAGCTTTGGAAAAACAAATTGGACCAAGAATAGAGGCTTGGGTTGATGGTGCGAAAGTGAAACCATCCGCCTTGTTGATTATTGATGAAAAAGCAAAAGAAGAGGTAAGGGAACTTGGAAGAAAATTTAACCTGCCCGTTATCTATAATTCACATTTTTTTGAGCAACAGTAGATAGGTAAGCGTTTTTAGAGGTTAAACATATAAATCGCCAAAAACCCTTAATAAAACAAGGGTTTCCAACCTATTGATTTTTACCAATTTTTGTGGTATAATTAAAAGAGTAAAAATTATCCCAAAAACACGAAAGGAGTAGTATGGATACACAGGTAACCAAAAAACCAGCAGAAAAAAAGTCGTTCTCGCAGTTTGTAACAACCTCATGGCGAGCATTGAAAATTATAACCGCCAATAACAAGCGGTTATCTTTCGGATTATGTTTCGTTTTATTTTTCAGTTCGTTGCTTTCTTTTGTAGCGAGCTGGCTGTTTGGACAGGCGATTAACGCCATTACCGCAGTAGGATCAACGCACTCAACCTCATGGGTAGCGATAAGAGAATTTTTCTCCACCCACCCATATTTCATCCTGCTCATTGCAGGGTGGATTACTGTTCCAATCGTTCGTGAATTTGTGGGTCGTATCGAGTCGCACATTCGCGAACTGTTTCAAGTTGCTGTCGATAATTTTCTTGACATCATCGTAGTAAGACAACGTGCCAGTTTGGATGTGGCGTCGTTTGAAGACAAGGATCGTCAGGATTTAATCGCAAAAGCCAGTCGCAACATCTACCGATTAATGAATTTTTCCAATCGAACGATTGGAGTATTCGATGGGTTGTTTAACTTCATCCTCGCCTCACTCGCGTTAGGGTATTTCTATCGCTGGATTATCCCCGTGGTAATCATCGGGGTGATTCCCGAGCTCATTACGCGATTCTTTTTTGGACGCGGAGCATACGTCATTTGGAGTCGTCATGCAACAGCGGGGCGTATGTATAATCAACTCTCCAGTTACTTTGGAATTTCCAATCGAATCGCTGAAATGCGTATTTTCCAAACGATCGAATTTTTTGCGAACAAAGCCATTGCCATTGTCAGTGCGGTTCGCGCAGAAAGTTTGGTGCATTTGCGCAAATCATTTCGGTACGGAGCAACGGCTGGATTTTTTGGAGACGTTGTTCGTGCATCGGTAATCGTCTTTTTTATTACCGAAGCAGTGAAGGGGAATATGTCGATTGGTTCGCTCGTGTTTTTGGTGGGCGCGGTGAATAATCTGCAGGGCTCGGTTCGTTCAATGTCGAGTAATTTGGGGAGCCAGTACGAAGATCTATTGTACGTAAAAGATGTGCTGGCGTTTCTTGATCTAAAACCGATTATCAAGAAACCAGAAAATCCAGTCATGCTTACCCCGAGAACTACGCACTCGATTGAATTCAAAAACGTATCGTTTGCCTATCCGAGCCAAAAAGAAAATGCGTTAACCAATGTCTCATTAAAGATTGAAGCGGGTCAACGAGTCGGTGTGGTTGGCATTAATGGCGCGGGAAAAACTACTCTAACGCGCTTGATCTGCGGATTTTATCACCCGACAGAAGGCGAGGTGCTAATAGGAGGAACAAATCTCGCGACCGTTGATTTAGATAGTTGGTACGCCAATCTCGGAGTGTTGTTTCAAGAATTTGGAAACTACAATCTCGTGCTTCGTGAAGTCATCGCCAGTGGGGACACCACGCGCCCCGCGTCTGATATGCACATTGCCAGAGCTCTAAAAAAAGCCAACGCCGATTTTATTGACGATTGGGAAGAAGGCCTCGATACCCATTTGGGAAATGAGT
>CAZELH010000052.1:0-4077 GCA_964513095.1 uncultured Candidatus Saccharibacteria bacterium | reverse complement strand
TTTGTGCGCGGGAGAGGATTTGAACCTCCAAGCCCTTGCGGGCGCTACCACCTCAAGGTAGTGCGTCTGCCAGTTTCGCCACCCGCGCATTTTCTATTGTTTTGCCTGCGATTTTTAGTGCTTTTTCAATCTTTTTCCGCTTTCTGCCGAGGCACACAACGTCATCATCATAATACACTTTGGGCAATAATTTCAATGAGTCGGCTTTGGCGTATTTCAACTGGTATGCTGAGTTATTTTAAAAAACAAAAAACCAGTGGAGTTGAGAATCTCTTCCACTGGCGTTGATGATTGTTACTCTTTTTCAAGGTTATAGATGAGCGTTCGCAGATCTTGATACTCTTGCGTGTCGCGCAACTTCTCGAAAATCCTCTTTTGGGTGGCAGATTCTTTTTCGCTATACGGTTTTTCTTTCTTCTCTCCTTTCTTCTTTTCTTTTTCCGTCTTTTTCACCTCCACCCCTTCTTGAAAGAGACCGAATTTGTCTGTGATGAATTGGCAGTCGTCGACGTCTATCGTGCTTAAGAGTTGGCAAAGCGCCTTTTGGACGTCTGTCTCAGAAACCTCCCTTAATGCCTTGCGACGATTTTTAAAAATAAATAAACAAAACTTGATCAGGATCTTATCGATACTTGGAATGAGTATCTTCCCAACAGCAATCTTTTGTAGATACTGTCGGTACTGCTCTTGCATTCCTCCTTTTTCTGGGGGGGGCGGAATTATTAAGGAGTCGAAAAATTTTCGAAGTGGTTGTGGGAGCAAACGCACCGTTGTCATTTTTTCTTGAAATCCACGACAGACTTCAAAGACCATTTCTTGTTCGGGACTGTCTATTCCCAGATACCAGACAATAATCTCGGCAATATCCTTGTCATACTGCTTTGATATGCCCTTCAGATACACCTGCGCCACCATCGCAATCATTTCACTTTCAACCAATCCTTGGCCGTGGGTGAAAAAACTGGCATATTCCTCTTGGAACACTCCATCTTGTTTGAGTAAAAACTCGAGTAGAGCGTTTTTTAATTTTTCGGCATCAATCGGGATATGCCGTGCTTTCTTTTTTCGCGAATCAGTTTTCACTAATCGCAACGGTTTCTTTTCAAACGGAATGACTATCAGGTCGTCATTTTGCTTCATAGCAGATCACCACCTTTCGTTGGCTGTTGGAAGAACTGCTTACACCCTAGCAGAACCTCCAGTAGTGGCAAGTTTTCATAGGAGTATTTCTATATACCACAATCCCCCATTGCTGGGGGATTTTTGTTTCATTTGCAGACTTTTTTATTTAAAAAATCGTTAGGAATGAGTTAATAACTGTATTGGCAAAAATAAAATTCTTCGAAGGGCGTAAAAATTGCACACATACAGTAAGACACTGAGGAGTGTAAAAAATAGATACACTGATGATTGCGCGCTTGGATATACTTTAATAGTAGCAATGGAACGGAAGAATACAGAGACAACGAAAGGGGCTAAAATTATCAACATTATCATACTTCCATATGTTAAGTATGTGCCCAAACTAATATAAAATTGGCTCCAAAATGAAAACCATACACTTGCCGGTAAAAAATTAGATAGCGAAAAAAGCAGCACACAAAAAAATAGTATCAGTAGCGTATACTGATGATTTTCTGATTGCGGAAACGGACCTTTACGACGAACTTCAAAAAACGAAAAGGGCATACTGATTAAAAAAACCAATAACATTAAGAAAGGGAGTGCCGTAATAAAAATAGAATATAAGTTCATAATAATACCATCATACCATAATCCCCCATTGCTGGGGGATTTTTGTAAAAAATTAGAAGATAGATTCCTGCCTGACGGCGGGCAGAAATGACTTAGTAAACCGGTGGATAGGTTTCACGAAAATAACAAAAAAGTAAAAAAATGAGCTGATTTCAATATCAGCGAGATAATCGTTTATAAAATACAAACACAACAGCAATTCCCAAAACAATAAACCCAAGCCAACTAGTAAAAAAGTAAAATAAAGCGAGTGGAAGTAAGAACAACCCATCCAAAAGAGATTCAAATATCTTTGATAAATTACCTCCCATAAACACAAAAAGAAGAAAAAGAGGAAGAGATAAAGCAACGACAATACTAATAATTTTATATATGTGACTGCTTCTTGACTCAATAGCACTATTTTCCGAAATAATAGCCCGCCTTGATTCTTTAAATAAAAAAGTGCACAGCCAAGAGACACAGATCAACAATGCAAAACCTCCGCTTAACAATATTGGAGCAAGAGCAAGTTCCAATCCTTGAATACTTTTTGCATCAATCGCGAACACAAGTCCATAAAATATCAACAACCCCAAACTAAATCTCGAACTAAGAAAAATTGCTCTGTGTAAAAAATTTCGTCTCCCATCTGCATCCATAGTAAAGGATAACAGAGGGATAACAACAATGAGGAAGGCGTACAAAAGAAATGCGGCTATACCGACAATAAATACCAAATTTGTCATGATTTATTATAGCAAATCCTTTTGCTTTTCTTTGGAAATTTTTACTCTGCTTACAATTCGCAATCCGTTAATGCGTAATTTGTTAATTTAAAACCGCTCTGCGGTTTTAAATTGATACCCCCAACTTCTGGCGAATACGAGCGCCTGAAACGGTACGAATGAAGTACAGCTTGGAACGCTTCACTTTCTTTGGGCTACTGACCACTTCAAACTTCGTGATTGAAGGAGAGTGGATTGGATACACCTTTTCTACCCCCACGCCAGCGCTAACGCCACGGACGGTGAAGGTGGCACCGATTTCGTTGCCGTGTTTGCGGGCAATCACAATACCCTCAAATGGCGAGGTTTTTTCTTCGAAAACGCGCACTTTTGCGCCTGGTTTGATTTTTGCTTTGAGCTCGTCGGAGATCATGGGATTTACTGTAATAGGAGCATTCTACACTAGTGTTTTAACTTTGGCAACTATGGCGTCTACCGAGTTTTTTACCTTCACCAAATAGTCCCGTGCGCCCAATTGGCGGGCTTTTTCCATATCCGAATCTTGAGCAAGGTTCGTTAACATAACTACCGGAATCGTGTTTGTCTGGGGATCGACAGCGATGGATTTTAACACTTCAAATCCGGAGATTTTTGGCATAATCACATCGAGCAAAATAGCTGATGGGTGATTTTTTTTGACGGTATCGAGCACCTCTTGGCCGTCGTAGGCTTGCACCACCGCAAATCCCTCGCGTTCAAGCTTTGCTTTTAACAGAGAAGACAAAAATTTGTCATCCTCTCCAATGAGAATTTGTTTTTTCACTTCATCAGCCATAATAGGATTAGTATACTCTATATTCTCGTTTTTTGGAAAGAAAAAAACCACTCCTTATTTACTACCCATTGGCAGATATATTTAGAGTGGCTTGCAAAATTGTTTCATTGGCGGTCGTCCTATTTCCCCAGAATCAACAACCAAAAAAAACCGACAATGATAACCGCGACAATTATCTTGTGATTTGCCGCGTAAAATTTTTCATCATTCCAATTTGATTGATTATTGTTTGACGTGTTCATATTGTGACCTCCATTGTGAAATGCTTGCTTTTGAATGCTCTTGAAACTTTTTCAAGGTTATAAAAATTATCAATACTCGTCAATAATTTGATTTTGCGCTGTTGTGAAATGAGTGAGTAATCCTCGCTCATTAGAAATAAAAGAATTTTTTAGTTGCCCCAAATGAGATTGTAGTTATGTTGAATGGTCAACTACTGGATCTTCTTGTAATACCATATTTTGCACGATCCTTACTATTGAACCTGATCAGAAATAATTCTTGTTCAATAGCAAAAATCGTTCGACTGATATCTAATAAGAAAAACGAAGCATCTGAAATCTCAAAACGAGTTCGAGATACGTAAGCCTTGTTTTTTTAGATAATTTAATTGTTCTACGCACAGCTTCCGCTACGCGTGCCTTGTTACGACTTAGCCCATGTTACCGATCTTGAACTAACTCCTTCTTGCGAAAGAGCTTCATCCATTACCGACTCCCTTGGCTTGACGGGCAGTGAGTACAGGACTCGAGAACGTATTCACCGTGGTATAGCTGACCC
>CAZELH010000051.1:0-4159 GCA_964513095.1 uncultured Candidatus Saccharibacteria bacterium | reverse complement strand
TCAGTTCGAGTCGCTTCAAAAAATGAGGCATGGTCTTATTATATTCAACCTTGTATTCAATAACAATTTGAACAATAAAAAACCCGCCTTCCTTTTTTAGGGAAACGGGTTTGATTTTTTTATTCAAAAAAGATATGCGACTTAACAATAAAAAGCATTGCAAACAGCATTGCTATCAATACACCCGAAACCGCATACTCTATTCCCACTGGAATAGTTGAATTTTTATCTTCGCTTCGAATCTTTCGAACAAGTCTTCCGATAAATAATGGCCACATATTTTTACCCTCCTTATGGGTTTTGGGAAATATCTACCCTCGTAGTCTAGCGCAAACGTTGCTTTATTTCACTTTTTTTCCTGAAAAAATACTTTTGATTTCAAGCGCTGCTTTGGCGGCTTCAACTTCCGCCTCCTGTTTTGACGCACCATCACCTTGGGCGATTAAGCGATCATTGAGATAGACGCCAACGGTAAAAATGCGTTGGTGGGCGGGACCAGATTCCGCCAATACCGCATAACTAGGAGTGATTTTTAACCGTTCTTGTGTCATTTCCTGTAACTTACTTTTGGCGTCTTTGTAGCTTTTTGTTTTCAAAATAATCTCCGTGTGTGGAAGCACGTATTTTTCGATAAATGTTTTTGCCACATCATACCCTTGATCAAGATAGATCGCCCCAACAAGGGCTTCAAACGCGTTGGCTAAAATAACCTCACGAGCCTTACCAGTATCTTTTGCCTCCCCTTTCGACATGTATAAAAAATTCTGCAGTTGTAAATCATCAGAAGCAATTTTTGCTAAAAATTGATAGTTTACCAAAGCGGCTCGTATTACCGTCAATTGTCCTTCGGGAAATTTTGGATATTTTATGTAGAGCGCGTGCGTAACTACCAACTCAAGCACTGCGTCACCCAAGTATTCCAATCGTTCATTATGGGGGTACGGCCAGCCACCTTTTTCATTTAAATATGAGCGATGTGTTAATGCCTCCTGAAGTAAGTCAGGGTTTTTGAATGAAACAGAGATGTTTTGTTCCAGATCGGATACCGTACTCATAAAAAAGAAATGTTATTGTTGTGGAGCGACAGACGCATCAGACACTGCCGTGCGTTTATTTTTTTCTTCCTGCTCCTGTTCTTGAAATTTTTCACGATAGATAGTTCCCAACACCCCATTGATAAATTTTGGAGAGTTTGGGCCACCATAATTCTTTGCCATTTCAATAGCCTCGTTTATCGCCACCTTTGATGGTACTTCTGCTTTATCTGCATACAATAATTCCCACAACCCAATACGCAAAATATTTCTATCAATAATTGCGATTTTATCTATCGGCCATTCGGGGGCATGCGTGGTAATTGCCACATCAATATCTCCCATATGCTCTGCTATTCCTTTTAAAATCTTCCATGCAAATTCCGGCTCATCAACACCGGGGGCATATTCATTCATATTGCGCTCTAGTACTTTTGTAATATCAACAGATCGATGGTAGAAATCCCATTCGTACAACGTTTGTAGTATTACCGTTCGCAAAAGATGTCGAGTTGCCATGGTTTTTATATTATATCAAACTGCACAGTATCGGATAAGAAAAAGAGCGGGGTGCTAACATGCTTTTATATATTAGCTTTGAGAATCATCTTTTTTCTCTTGATCCTCTTCTGTTTTTTCCATTTCCGGCTCCTTTGCCATTTCAGCCTCTTCTGTTTTTTCTCCTCCCTCCTCCATTGTTGTTTCTTCTTCGGGCATCTCTTGATGAGCTTCTTCGGTTGGCTTGGTTTCTTCCGTGGTGGCTACTGGCATTTCCTTTTTTGGAGCTACTTTTTTCTCTTTTTGGACTACAGGAGCGCCGGTATTTTTTTCTGCGTGAGTTTGGAATGCTCCACACTGGGCGCAGGTTTGGTGGGGACGTCGCGGTCCACCACAGGTTGGACATACAATAAGCGACGTCTTTTTTAACGCCAAATGAGACCGTCTACGGCCTACTTTTCCATGTGTATGATGTTTAACTGGTACGCCTCCCATAGAATTAAGAAAAAGGAGGTAAGGTGGCAAGATTGCTGTTATGAAGAAGACGCAAAGACCCGTCCTTTTACCTTCACACAGACCAATCTTGGCACCCTACCTATTTGCATCAATACTAACCCACCTTGATAAAAAGGTCAAACGATGGGCAGGGCTTGGCCCGTGGGTGGTTATCGCCTGAGCGTGAAGCCGAGACCCATACCCCTTATGGCGGGCGAACTGGTACTGGGGGTATATATCGTCCATTTTTTTCATGTAGGCGTCTCGCGCCTCTTTTGCAACTATTGAAGCCAAAGATACTGCTAAAAAATCTTCGTCGGCTTTTGGCATCGTGCGCGCAATGCGCGTGCTGTACGCTTTATTTTTTATAAATAATCCCCCATCGAGTACGATATCCGCATTCACTATTTTTTCTTTTAATTTCTTTTTTATTTTTTGAAATGCGCTATACGTGGCGCGATTGGCAGAGTTTGAGATGTTTATGGCATCGATTATTTTCTCCGATACAAATGAAATACTGGTTCGTATCTCTGGTTGGATATTAAGAAATTCTATCCATTTATTTCTTTGACGAGGAGATAATTTTTTCGAGTCGCGCAACGGTAATTTTTCCTTTTTTGAGTACGCGCGAACTATCGCTTCACTCTTTACGGTGAGCACACACCCCGCCACAACCACTGGCCCCGCAAGCGCGCCACGACCGACTTCATCGAAGCCAATGAAGTATATTGTTTTTTTACCTTTATCTAACAAATTAATCTATCCCTTCTGCGACACAGTAACTGGACCTTGGGCATCGCACTGCAATGCTGTGGGTGTTTGAACGCAAATTTTTATGGAATATACTCCATCAGGATATACAACACCATTAATATCCTTGTTCACTAATAAATTATAGAAACCTGTATTTGGTATATTCTGAGCAATGGTATAAATACTTCCTGAAGGTCCCCCAACGAGATCGATCTTAACTTGCGCGCTTGTATCAATTCCCGTGGTTGACCATCGTACTGGAAAATACAGATTGCGAGGCAAATCATAATTCGCTTGTGGAGCAAAAATAGTAATTGGTTGCGCCTGATTGTTACCGTAAAACACGGAAAATGCCCCTTGATTTGAAACGTTTATCTGACTTCCACCCTTGAAACCTTTTATCTGGAGATAAAATTTTCCCTTTATCTGATCCTGGGAATACCCCGAGCCATTCATAAAATCACTCAATAACGTTACTGGTACATTCCACGAGAAATATTTTTGATAATTTGGAAGATAATCAATATTTGAAACTACATCATAAAGCGGGCGCTGACTATTCGTTGTGTAATTACCGACAACGATTTGATACTTATCAAATTGAGTTTCATCTGCAGTCCACCTGATCATCGCGGACGTTCCAGGTATAACCGTCGTATTTTGCTGTGGAGCAGTTATAGAAATACCCAATGATTGTGGTGCCTTATTTACTAGCACGGCCACGGTGTCATAAAAAGTATCATCCGCATACCCCTTGCATGAAATAGTGTAAGTCGTATCTGCAAAAATATTGGAAGTATTAGCGGCGCCTGAACTTGGCAAATTTGTTTCCGTCATACCATTTTCATATCTCCCAGGTTTCAACGAACAACTGGTTGCCCCAGTTGAATTCCACGTCAAGGTTACTCCCGTACCTGATTGAATAGTAATGGGACCTTCAGAATCATTCACTTTCAAATTCACGGATCCTCGAGCGATTTTTAAAGTGATACTATCTGAAACAGTAGTTCCCATGGAATTTGCGCAGGTGATCTTGTAGGTTGTGTCACTGAACAGATTTGGTGTATTAAAGTATCCATTGCCCGACAATCCTTTTTCCATATCGGCATTCCTTCCGGGAGTGAGGTGGCAATAGCTAGCGCCTTGAGATTTCCAACTCAACATCGCCGCCGTGCCATAGGGTATCGTTACCGGACCATCTTTTGTTTCATCCATTTTTATATCAACCCAAAAGGATCCTGTGTAATTAGGGGTAGGTGCTGGAATCGTTGGTGTTCCGCTAGGACATTGCGCAAATTCGCAACGAGGACCAGTGCGACTCACATATGAGCCATCAGGACATAGCTTGGCATCTTGAGTGCACGCCGTTGCGACCGGAG
>CAZELH010000050.1:0-4212 GCA_964513095.1 uncultured Candidatus Saccharibacteria bacterium | reverse complement strand
ATTAAAGGTAGAATCCACCGCTCGGCAAATTTATGAATTAAATCCCTACGCGGAAGTAGAAATATTCCCAGATGGACTAACGGAAAAAAATATCGATCGATTTTTCAGCGGTACCCATCCACTCGATGTGATGATTGATGAAATGGATAATTTGGCCATTAAATTTTTAATTCGCGAGCACGCACGCAAACTTCGGATTCCAGTCCTCATGGCGGCAGACAACGGGGATAACGGGGTGGTAGATGTTGAACGATATGACATAAATCCCAAAACAAAATTCTTCCATGGTCGCATGGGGAATGTAACATTTGATGGATTAAAAAAACTCGACAAGTTCGGTATTGGCAAAATGATTACCAAGCACGTGGGAGTCGATAACGTAACCGTGCGTATGCAAGAGTCACTGTTGGCGATGGGGAAAACGGTGGTTTCATGGCCACAGTTGGGCGGAGCCGCAATGATGAATGGTGCCGCCGTTGCCTATGCGCTTCGCAAGGTAGTGACAAAGCAACCACTCATCAACAATCGAACGCTCATTTCGCTCGATGAAAAATTAGACGCCTCCTATCACAGCAAATCTTCGATAAAAAAACGAAAAGCCGCCGCCGATTCCTTCCGTAAAATATTCGGGTTATAAAAATAGCAATTATGTCTCAAGATATTAAACCTCAACGCCGCGTAAGGTCAAAAAACCTACGCGGTGTTTTTCCCTGGGGGATTTGCAAATGTAATTTCTGGTAGTTTGATTATCGTTGCAGCGGGAATACCCAACTCTTTTTCATATACAAGATCAATACTTCCGAAAACTGCTTTTTCAAAATCAAAACCGAGCTCTTGCGACACCCCTCGCACTATTTCTTCTGTCTCCGCTTCTATTTCCACAAATGGCTTGAGACCGGGCCATGTATCAATGGTAACTTCTACTTGGTCTCGTTTCCACACCTCGCGCATATTTTCTTGAAACGCTTTCGCAGGGATATCGCATGCTTCAAAAAATGCTGATGCGCTGTCAAAATCATTTACTACAAGCTCAATTTCGTATGTGTCATTGATGCCGGAGCCACGAATTTCTTTCACAGTCATAGTTACTTTATCAGACTCTTGACGGACTCGCCCCCATTTTTTTTGTCCTAATGCATTGGGAAAATCAAACGTTTTCCGTCGCATTGTATATTCAGGTGTCTGTAACACGAAGCCAGTCGCCCTCAGTTTTTTACGGGCAATTTCTTTGTCAACGGATAAATATGTTGCCTCAATTTCTCTTTTCATAGATAAAGTTCTTTCCTCCTAGATTAGTAAAGTTTGTTGTATTCGTCTATTATTATTTCCCCCGTATATTTTTCTCGTACTCTTTTCCGCGAAGGGGATATGGATGGGGTTGGGTTTGTATGTTTCTGATATATTACTTTTTGCCCTCAAAACGCAATCTTAGCGAAGAAAAGTTTCTATTTCCACGAAAATATAGTTCTCGTAGTAGTGCGGATGGCATGGTCTTTTTTGCCCCGAGCGCGCGAAGAATCTTGCGAGTCTTTATCGGGTTTATATTTAATATTTTGAGCTCTACTTCTTTTTTCATTCTTTTATGTTAGTATCTTCGAGTTTTTATTTCCAGGTTTTTGTGAATTTTTCAAACGCGTCCATTTCTTTTTGTAGCCCATAGCTTTCAGTAAGCCTTCTTATTTCCTTGATGGTTTTCCATGCGTAGGCATTGTGTTCTTTTGTGTCGAGCGTGACGGTGCCATCTTTGTAGTGGGCGATAAATGATATTCCAGTAATGCAATTTTCTTGACCAATATTTACAATAAATGCATGAAACGGATGGAGAATTTCTACCGTTAGACCTGTTTCTTCTTGTATTTCTCTGGAAAGTCCGACAATAAGATCTTCACCTTCTTCAAGTCGACCTCCAGGAGTTTCCCATCCAACAAGAGGGTTTGTGCCGTCGCTCATGACTTTTTTGAGTATAAGAAATTCGTTGTTATCACGGATAAGGGCTTTGAGGGCTACGTAGGTTTTTTGATGCATAATGTAGTGATAGTAGCATTCTGATGGAAAAGATTGTATATATTAAGTATGGTTTCTCGGCAGATAATAGAGGAGATATTGAATATGGCAGTTTTGGCGCCTTCGGGGGAAAATTGTCAGCCGTGGCGATTTGAAGTTACCGGAAGTCATGTTCGGGTGTTTAATATACCCGAACGGGATCAGTCCCCGTACAACTACAAGCAGTTCGGCTCATTTGTGGCCCATGGCGCGCTTTTGGAAAATATGAGAATTGCCGCGAGTCAGTTTGGAATTCGCACGGATATCCATCTATTTCCAGTTGAGGGCAATGAAACGATTGTTGCTGATATAGAGTTAGTAGAAGATGGCACGATAAAAGCCGATCTATTGTGCGCAAGTATTACTGTGCGGGTTACAAACCGCAAACCGTACAAAAAAGATCCACTGACAGCTTCTGCGCAAGATGAATTACAGAAGATAGTTGCTCTTTCTGGTAATGCACGTTTTGCCTATACTGCTAACCGAGAAACTATAGAGTCTTGTGCTGAAGCCGCGAGCACCACTGAAAAAATTTTATTTTCTCATCCGCTTCTTCATTCGTTTTTCTTCTCACACATCAATTGGAGTTACAAGGAAGAACTCAAAAAAAGAATCGGTTTTTATTTAAAAACACTTGAAGTGCCCCCACCAGCCGCGCTATTGTTCAGAATTTGGAAATATTGGCCAGTGATGAATATCTTTAATCGCGTGTTAGGAATAAACACGTTTATCGCAAAAGAAAACGCAAAAACCTATAAATCTTCGAGTGCCATAGGAGCTGTTATTGGTAAGGGGAATATGCCGGCTGATTTTGTAGAAGCGGGGATGATCACGCAAAGGGTATGGCTTACCGTAGCTAGTTTGGGTATGTATTTACAACCATTGACCGGCATTTTATTTTTTATGCGAAGTATTGAAAATGGAAATGAGAATGTATTTTCTGTAAACAACCAACAGATGATACGGGAGGCATATACAACTCTTTTGAAAAATTTTAGCGTTGTTGATGGGCGCATTGTAATGATGTTTCGGATCGGATGCGCAGATGTTCCTAGTGCACAGTCTGTGCGATTGCCTGCGGACATAAAATTCCAGTAGAATGAAGGGGTACCTCTTCATTTATGAATTCCGGATCACTGATTAATCTCGATTTATTTTCAGTAGGCATTGCTATTGCCGCTATTGGAGTTTTAGGATTTTCGGTATTTTTTAGTGATCGAAAAAGTATCACAAATAAAGCATTTCTTTTTTTCGCTATCTTAACAATACTGTATGGTATTTCTAATTATGCCGCGTATCGCATATTTAGTTCGGCAGATTTTATTTTATGGTTACTGCGAATAACCATTTTCTTTGCCGTTTTACACGCATTTTCATTTGTTAATTTGTTTTTTGTATTTCCTAATAAAGAAGCTCGATTTCCGTGGCATTATAATTTTTTATTACTTCCTCTAACGGTAATAACAGCAATCGCAACATTGACCCCATTTGTTTTTTCTCGCATTGTCGCGATAGCTCCCGTTGGTCAAGTAACAAACCCACAGCGCGGAATGGGAATTTTCCTCTTTGGATTTACAATTATACTATTAGTATTTTCCGGTATTTTTTTGCTCGTCTATAAAGCTATTAAAGCAAGGGGTCTAGAGAAAGTGCAATTACGATTTGTGGGTATTGGTGCTGCGATTACATTTGCTCTCCTTATAGCCTTCAATTTTGTTCTCCCAGTCATTTTTAACAATCTTCGATTTATCCCACTTGCCCCAGTTTTTATTTTGCCATTTATCGTTTTCACCACTTACGCTATTATCAAGCACCATCTATTGAACATTAAGATAATTACTACTGAAATTTTGACGTTTATTCTATCAGCCGTCACGCTTTTTGAAGTGATTGTCTCAAACGATATTTGGGTAATAGTATTGCGCTCCGGTATTTTTCTGCTTGTATTATCTTTTGGCATCCTACTTATAAAAAGTGTTCGCAAAGAAGTAAAACAGCGGGAAGAGTTGCAGGAACTCACGCAAAGACTAGCGGCGGCAAATAACGAGCTACAAAGCTTAAGTCAGTTTAAGACGCAACTTCTTTCTCTCGCGTCTCATCAGATTAAATCACCACTCGCGGCAATAAAGGGATTTGCTTCCATATTGCTTGAAGGTCTGTATGGCCCAT
>CAZELH010000049.1:0-5157 GCA_964513095.1 uncultured Candidatus Saccharibacteria bacterium | reverse complement strand
TTCGCTCTGCGATTGAAAAGGCGGGAGGATCAATATCTTAAAACCTAGACCTGCCTACCGGCAGGTCTTGTATCATGGAGTATAAAGAAAATTACTTCTTGCGATACAAGATGCACGTATAGCGTTTTGCGACTCATGTTTTACTTTTTGGTCAATTTCATCTATACTGGAGCGAATTACTATCTATTTCAATGAACCGATTACTTCAAGTTTTTCGCATCCCGGATCTTCGTAGAAAGGTCTTTATTGTGGCGGGTCTTTTGGTAGCCTTTCGATTGCTTGCGGCTATTCCTATACCCGGTATTGATGTTGCGCGATTACAGGAATATTTTGGTTCTAATCAATTTTTTGGGTTTCTTAACTTCTTTTCAGGAGGTGGGTTAGCTAACCTCTCTATTTTGATGCTTGGTGTTGGTCCGTATATTACTGCCACGATTATTATGCAGTTGTTGACGATTGTATTTCCTAAGTTCAAGGAGATGTATTATGAGCAGGGTTCTCAGGGTCAAGCAAAATTTAATCAATACTCTCGGTTGCTTACTATTCCGTTGGCCTTTATACAATCATATTCCTTTCTAACAATTTTAATTTCACAGGGTGTGGTTGCTCGTCCAAGTCTTCTTGCGTTACTTACGAACGTTATTATTATTAGCGCGGGATCGATGATTGCGTTGTGGTTGGGCGAGTTGATTACTGAACAAAAAATCGGCAATGGTATTTCGTTGATTATTTTGGCCGGTATTATTAGCCGTCTTCCTACCACCTTTGGCAATGCGATTGTTTCTTATAGCTCTGATCAGCTTTTAAAGTATGTGGTGTTTGTGTTTGTTGCAGTGGCGATTATTGCCGCGGTTACCTTTTTGAACGAAGGGGAGCGTCGCATTACGATTGCGTATGCTCGGCGTGTACGCGGGAATAAAATTTACGGAGGAGCTTCGAGCTATTTGCCTTTAAAAGTAAATCAAGCCGGTATGATTCCATTGATTTTCGCTATTTCTGTATTATTGTTCCCTCAATTTATCGCACAAATCACCACGTTGTTTTCCGCGAAGTACGGATTGATTGTCAATGATTATGTGACTCGATTTTTAAACAATCATCTTGCCTACGGTATTTTCTACTTTTCTTTGGTGTTTATCTTTACCTATTTTTACACCGCTATTACCTTCAATCCAGAAGAAATTTCTAAGAATTTACAGCGCAATGGCGGATTTATCCCCGGAATTCGTCCTGGCGAAGCCACGGAAAAGTACTTTTCTCAAACGGTACAAAAAATTACTTTGTTTGGTGCGTTGTTTTTGGGTTTCATCGCCGTTTTGCCTTCCATTGTGCAGTATGTTACGGGTATTTCTGTCATCACCATTTCGGGGACCGCAATTTTAATCGTGGTAGCTGTGGCACTTGAGATTATGCGTCAGATTGATTCGCAACTTACAGTTCGCGAGTATGATGGAATTGAATAAAAATAGCCACTAGAATTTAGGGTGTAGCCAATAGTAAAAACCAAAGCATAGAGCATTGTCATCCCCGCGGAAGCGGGGATCCATGTATCTATTCTATTCACACTCATCAATTTTCTCATGAGCAATACTCAATTGCATAATAAAAAAAGTAATTTTATATTACGCATTCCTGTGCGTGTTGTTGAAATACTTAAAAAGATTTTTCACTGTCGCACGTACCATATTGAAGGGGCATTTGTAATGTTTTTGCTTATTGGTGTGCTTTTAATCACTAAAAAAGGGCTTATTGAATATCTTGGCGTATTGGCAGTATTTTTTACATTTATGCATGCTACGATTGCTGAGTATATGCGTGAAGCAGAGATGGAGCGTCTCGCCCATAATCATAGTGGTCCTGTTGCACCGGTTGAGTGTTATTACAAGCTTCCGTACTATTTTTATGCCAAGGAAATTTGTTGGCTTGTGTATTTTACGATTTTGGGAGCCTACTCTGCTCTGGTTGGTGTGGTTATTTTTCTTTTGTATCAGCCGTGGCGTAATTTGTGGCGAAGCTATCATCCGAGATAAAAAAGAAGCCGTCGCGCTATAGCGTGACGGCTTTTCTTGTGTTTACTGAGTTTGTGTATCTTCTAGAGAGAATTCGAGTATTTCTTTTTTACCCCCGTTTTCTTCATCTATTACTTTCCGATACCTGTGCATCAGTTTGTTTGATTGAGTTAAGTTGATGATGTGTGTTTTTGTTTTATTCCTACTCACTTTTCGCCATGTGTGCGTGAGTCCAAACACATCATTTAAACGTTCTTCGATTTCCTTATGGGTAAGACTGTGATTTGCATTTAGCAGCACTGCACGTACGTCTGCTTCGGTCACGGGGACTGGCCATACCTCGCGAATCGCAAGTGTTATCAAAAATAACAAAATGCAAATAATCAATGATATTGTTATTGAAACATCTGCCATTACAATAAGTAAGCTAAAAATTATTGCGATGTATGACCAGAGAGCGGTCATTACATCCCTAGAAATTCCATAGTTTTTCATACGTTTCTCCTGTTTCGTTGACTGTGATGATGGTAAAAACCTAGCGCTATTTTTAGCTATTTTTGGTGATAAGTCAATAAATTAGCCACTAGGGTGTAGGGTTTAGGGTATAGATAAAATTACAAATACACATATAAAAAAATCGACTATCTGTCATCCCGAATATATGAGGGATCTCACACTTACCTATCAAACAGAGATCCCTCGCCAGGCTCGGGATGACAGAGGGTGAAAGTGGCTACACCCTATCTCTTTTCTGGTATACTTTCGGTATGAATAAAATCGCTATTATGTTGTATGGGTTTCCGGGGAGTGGTAAGGGCACACAGGCGAATTTTTTAGCGGAAAAATTGGCGTTAGTTCACTTTGATACGGGCAAGGTATTGGAGGCGGCGGTGCATGATCCAAAGCGACAGAAAGAACCTGTTATTGCGCGAGAGCGCGTGTTGTTTGATACGGGGAAGTTGATGACGCCAGAATTTGTGGCGGAAGAGTTGGAACGACATGCTCGAAAAATCGCTACCGCGGGGTTGGGGGTGGTGTTTAGTGGTTCACCGCGTACAATTGGTGAAGCGCATCAGTTAGTGCCACTGTTGGAGGAATTGTATGGCAAGCAAAATATGTTCGCATGTTACATTGATATTTCATCTACCGAATCTATTCGGCGCAATTCCGCGCGTTTAATATGCCGTGAATGCGGACGACCATTTCTTTCGACTTACTATCCAACAAAAAAACCAAAACACTGTCCCGTATGTGCAGGAGCTTTGTATAAACGAACACTCGATAATCCAAAAGTCATTGCGATTCGCCAGCAAGAATTTAAAGAGCGAACGGTGCCAATCTTGACATATTTGAAAAAGCGTGGGTACTCTATTAAGAAATTTGACGGAACCCCCGCCCCGTTTGCCTTATTTACTAAAATTTATGGTTACATACAAAAACAGCGATCAAATTAACACCATGGCAAAGGCCGGTGCTATTTTGGCCGATGTTATTAAAAAATTAGAACAAAAAGTTGCTGTTGGCGTTACCACCAAAGACCTTGATGAGTATGCGTATGAACTCATTACGCAGGCGGGATGTAAGCCGGCCTTTTTGCATTACAAACCGTATGGTGCGGCAAAGCCATATCCTGCAACGCTTTGTTCTTCTGTTAACTCCGGAATTGTTCACGGACTTCCTAGCTCATACGTGATTGCCAATGGCGATGTGGTGAAGCTTGATTTGGGCTTAGTGCTTGATGGGTTGTATGTCGACTCTGCTATTACCGTTGGGGTTGGCGATATCTCTCCCGAAGTTGCAAAACTCATTACTGTTACTCGCGATGCGCTTTTTGCGGGGATCAAACAGGCGAAGATTGGAAATACGATTGGAGATATTGGTGCGGCGATTTCACGTGTGGTGACGACCGCTGGATTTTTCGTGGTTGAAGGATTAACGGGACATGGGGTCGGATACAAACTTCATGAAGATCCGTATGTTCCTAACGAAGGGGTTCCGCGAAGCGGGATGGATTTAGAGGAAGGTATGACGTTGGCTTTGGAGCCGATGGTGGCGATGGGGACATGCAAAATCAAGCAAAGGCCCGATGATAGTTTTGTGACCGCCGATGGGTCGCTTTCGGCTCATTTTGAGCATACGATTGCCATCACCAAAGACGGGCCGGTTGTATTGACAAAGTAGTTTATTGCCTGTATAAAACTATCAGCACGGTTTTGATTTTAACAAGGTTATTTTGCGTCTCTATCAGAGATGTAAAGGCCACAACTATCAGTTGAAAGGAAGAATATCATGGCGAAATACAATTTGTATGTCGAGGATGTTAGTGTCGAAGCGGTTTTTAATAAGCTTGGTGGTGTTGAAGGAGCAAGAGCTTTGCTTCGTGGTGAACTCATTGTCACCGAACCACCCCGTTCGTGGCGCGAGGAAAATGGTGTCATCACCTTCAACGTCACCTCCGACGGCACTTCAGGCCCTGAATGGATTACGCTTCTGGAAGGCAACGGTTCCCGCGTTGGATGCCACGCCAAGCAGGTGCTCCTCAGCCCTGACTTTACGCCGACCAACGGCGTGACGACCGAAGTCGCCGTCCTCAAGGGTATGCTCTTTACGAACGACGACCGGATCACAAAGAAGATTCGCGCCGAGGCCGACCAGCGTAAATTGTTCAAGCTCAATGCCGAAGTTGCTTGCCTCATTCGTAAGAAGTTCACGGATGGGGAGATCAAAGCTATGGGTCTGTTGTACATCGTTGTTATGCACGAACCCATCAACGACTCCGACGGCGATCTGAGCTTGCTGAGCGTGGATCGTGACCGCGGTGGTCGCTGGCTCATTGCGTGCCGCGGTAAGTCTGGTGATAGGTGGGATCGTGACCGCGGGTTCGCGTTCGCCGTAGCAAAAAATATTTATGGTGGTGGCGCGACCTATTGATCTAGTTTTCTGCTGTTTCTTTTTCAACACCTCATCAGGATTTTCTGATGAGGTGTTTTTCTATTCGTTAACAAATAGATTAAGAAAATTATTCAATGCTGTATTATTAAAGATATGGACGTGCATGATTCAAAACACTATTTAGAATTAATTGCATTTATTAAAACTGCACGTGAAAAAGGCGTACCCGATGGACAGATTCAAAAAAGTTTAATAG
>CAZELH010000048.1:0-5171 GCA_964513095.1 uncultured Candidatus Saccharibacteria bacterium | reverse complement strand
TATGCTTTTAATCCGTTAATCCTCTAATCCGCAATCTATTAATAGTAGAGATACTAAGCGGAAGCTTAGCATCTCTACTCCCTATACAAACGGCCAAAAATGGTGTATGATGCGGTCATAAAGGTGTCGACCCATAAACCCCTCTATTATATACATATGAACACCCTCAAAAAGAATCTTTTAGTAATCGCGGTTATAGCGGTAAGTCTTGGCACAATAGCACCGGCTCACGCGACAATAACCCCAACCTTGTCTCTCGCCAACATCGGCAATAACTCTGTCCAAATCACCGTCAGCGCCGATATTAATAGCACCGTCACCATGTTCTACACCACTGGGACCGGTATTGGCACACAAAGCCGAGTATTAGGAACCACAAACAGCGTCGGTATCTTATCAATGGTCGTTGCCAGTGACGCCTACGGCATCATCCCCGGCAACACGGTATACGTGACAGTAAACGGTCAGCAATCAACGACGCAAACATGGCCATACACAACGGGCAACAATCAAAACTCGTTATACCTTAGTCAAAACAGTATTTCACTCGGCGTTGGTCAAACCACATCAGTAACAATATCCGGTGGAACAGGAAGTTATTTTATTCTTTCAAATTCAAACGTATCGGCAGTTCAAGCAGGTATTAATGGATCAACGCTTTCACTCTACGGATTAAATTCTGCAACCACCGCTACCATCACCATCTGTTCTTCAGGAACAAATTCATGCGCAACACTCTTAGTGTTTCCGGGAAACACGAATGGCGGAAATGGAACCGTCTACTTTAGCCAAAACAGTGTTTCGTTAAATATTGGCGCCACGCAAGTCGTAACTATTTACGGCAATGGCGGATACTCCCTTTCTTCAAACTCAAATTCAAATGTAGTATCAGCAACCCTAAACGGAAATCTTCTCACGATCTACGCAGTAGCAAATGGCAGTGCCACCCTCACCGTCTGCCAAAATGGTGGCGGATGCGGAACAGTCTTTGTGACAACTGGAGGAACCAACAACACCAATGGATCATTGTCATTCAACCAAACAAATCCATATCTTTCCGTCGGACAAATCGTAACGACAATGGTCTATGGCGGAAATGGAAGTTACTACATTAAAACAAACTCAAACTCATCAGTTGCCAACGCCACTATATCTGGAAACACTCTCACCATCTCTGGCGCAAACGGTGGTACCACATTTATTACAGTGTGTGATTCAACAACGAATAACTGTGGAGGACTAACCGTAACGGTTGCAGGAACAAATGGTGGAAGCTCGATTTACTTTAGCCAAACAAATCCAATCGTTAGCGTTGGTCAAAGCATCACTCTTGGTATCTCAGGTGGAAATGGAAGCTATTACCTCTCCGGTATTTCGCCATACGTACAATCAACGATTAACGGCTCAACCCTCACCCTCACCGGCGTGGCAAACGGCACCACTCAAATTACCGTCTGCTCATCAGGCACTGGTTGTGGCACACTAAACATTACTGTATCAGGAACAAATACGTACTACCCTCAATACGGCACCGGATACAACACCTACCCACAAATTGACTCCATCTCACTCATCGCTCAAATCCAAGCACTCAAAGCACAACTTGCCCAACTCCAAGCACAAGCCGGAGGATGCGGATATCAGGGAGTAGGAGCAACGATCTGTGATTACGGAAATACTTATACCTACGGATACCAAGGTGGTACACAATACCAAACATATCCATACACATACGGCGATCAGTACAATCAATACGCGCAAGGAATATTCGTAAGCAACTTAACGATCGGCTCCTATGGAAATGAAGTTGCCCAACTCCAACAGCGCCTTGCATCAACCGGCATCTATGCAGGCCCAGTAACCGGCTACTACGGAGCGCTCACGCAAGCCGCGGTACGACAGTATCAAAGCATTCATGGCTTGCCTCCAGTAGGCAACGTAGGACCTGCCACCCGTGCACTCCTCAATAGCGGGCAGTAAACCAATAAAACAAGATTGCAAAAAAACCGCCCGACTAATCGTGGCGGTTTTTTTATATCTAAAATCTTAGAACCATTCCTTTGGCAACGGCGTTCGCACATGAACCATTCGCTCACCGGTTGGTGCGCGAAATGTTAATTCAGTCGCGCAAAGAGCAATCGTCCCTTTGGCAAGCTCAATCTTCGCGTGATATTTTTGATCACCAACAATTGGCAATCCAATACTGGCTAACTGACTCCGAATCTGGTGAAACTTTCCTGTCTTTAACTGAATTTTTAAAAGAGTATAGCCAGATGGCACAGCAGAATGTTTGACTGTTTCATACGAAAGTTCTGCCGGCTCACCAACTCCATCGTCTCGCACTACCGCACGACGACTACTGCCACTCACCCGTTTTTCAATAAACGAACGAATAATTCCCGACGGATTGCGAGGAATGCCAAACACCAACGCATGGTATATTTTTTTTACACTATGCAAGCGAAACTGTTCCGAGAGTCGCGCCGCCCCTTTGCTTGTTTTTGCAAACACCACCACACCAGACACTGGTCGATCAAGTCGATGCACAAGACCCAAAAAAACATTTCCGGGTTTCTGATACGTTTCTTTTAAATATGTTTTGACCATATCAAACAACGATTCATCACCTGAATTATCTGGCGCCACCGGTATTCCCGCGGGTTTTAAAACGACAATACAATGATTGTCCTCAAATAAAACGTGTAATTTTTTTATAGTCTTTGTATTCACAGTATTTGTATTATCCCTAAACCCTATACCCTATTGGCTACTCGTAGTGAGCGTAGTCGAACTAATGGCTGTTTTCCCACCTCGCATAAATTCCACAGGGCAACAATCGTCCGCTTTCTTTTTCTTCAATAGCCATATCACCATACTGAATATATCCAGAAGAAATATCGACAAGCGCACTCAAATTATTTTTATACGCAATCGAAGAATACCCTGCCGCATATCCATTTAAAATGACAAACAATGGCGTCGGAGAAAGCACCTGCTTACACAAATCCAGCAAAGAAAGAAAATCTCGTTCAATCTTCCACACTTCGCCATCCGCTCCACGACCAAACGCAGGCGGATCCATAATAATGGCATCATAAAAATTTCCGCGCTTAATCTCTCGAGCAATAAATTTCCGCGCATCATCAACGATCCAACGAATCGGCGCATCAGCCAAACCAGACGCCTGTGCATTTTCACGAGCCCACGTCACGGCTGTCTTTGAAGCATCCACATGACACACCGTAGCACCTGCAGATGCTGCCGCAAGAGTAGCAGCACCGGTATACCCAAAAAGATTTAAAACTGAAATTTTTCTTCCGGCGTTCGCAATAGTATTACGAATAAATTGCCAGTTATCACTGTGCTCAGGAAAAACACCTACATGCTTAAAAGCTGTTGGTCGAACAACAAACGAAATACCTTCTATCTCGCAATTCCACGACAAAGGAACAGAATTATCTTCACGTGCAAACCAATGTCCTTTTTCACCCTCTTGAGCAAAGGTCAAATGCGCCTCACTCCATGCAGAAGCAGGAAGGTGTTTTTGCCACAACGCCTGTGGGTCAGGACGTCGTAACACATACGCGCCAAAACGCTCTAATTTTTCATTATCGCCACTATCAAGAAGCTCATAGTGAGCAGAAGGGGTCGTTTTGGTAATGGTGTATGTGTCGGAAACAGAGTCAATCTTCATGTCAGATACTATACACCACAAGACCACAAAATATCAATAGAGTAAAGACTTAAAAAAATAAGCTACGGTTGAAGCGCAGTCGCGGAATTTCCCTCTACTTGAATTTCTACCGTTTTGACCGTTGGAAATTGCAGTAGTGTTTTTTCAATCTGAGCACGCAGAGCAGTTTTATGGCACGACCCTCCCCCCACATCAATTTCTTTTGAAAAATTAACAAGAGCGAAACCATTGGTAATAGCAATAGAATACACCCAGCTATCACTGGGAATTTCACTCACATATCCAAGCTTTTTTTCTTCGCGCGATGGACCAGAAATCAGTTGAGCAAGTGTCGCCCCCGCCACCTGTGGAGTTTTGGTAATGTATCGCGTAATTGGTGCCACCTTTGAACAATCACTCATATTTGTAGATTGTTTAACAAAATATACTTTCACTGGAATCGATTCGGGTTGATACCCAATTTTCTTTTTTGTGGTAACCGTCATGTGTTGCAACACATCAAAAAGCACATCAGTTGAATTTGTTGAAATATGGGCGACAACAAAACCCAGATCCCCTTGAATATGTGCGATCACCCACTGCTCACGTTCATTGGCATAAATATGAACGTCGGAAGAAAACGGCACAGCAAGAGTTTTTGACGATGGAGTACACGTTGCGCAATACCCAAGCGAATAAAACAACTCATCGGCAGACGTAAATCCAACCGCTCCATTATAAAAAAATTGTATAGCTCCCACTGCCCCCGTCGCACGATCACGAATACCAACAGTAGGTTGATTGGCAATGACATTCAAAGAAATAACAGCGGGATTACTGATAAAAGAATAAGAAATTTCATCAAAATCCCCTTCGTACCCGACAACAAACGAATGAGTGGTGGTGATGGTATCAGGACGTGCGTCGCGCTGTTGAGCGCGGTGCACGGTATCGATAATAAAAAAAGAACCAAGCCCCCCAAGAATTAACAATGCGAACCAAACGACGTACGTCTTCATAAATATGTTTCGTCTATATAACACCACTTCCAATCCTGATCACCTTCTTTGTACGCCTGCACGATGGGATGGCCTGTTTTTTTAAAATGCGCCGTCGCGTGTTTATTTTTCGAAGAATCACAACAGCCAACATTTCCACAGGTCAAACAAAGTCGCAATGCAACCCATGTATCGCCAATCGCCAAACACTCCCCACATCCATTCGGTGTTTGAGGAGTCACCGATTGTATCGTATTGGTATGTGTACACCGTTGTTCCATATGTATGTAGTATAAAGAATGCGCCCAAATAACTCCACGCGGAACCAACTATTTTTAAATGATGGTGCAATACTCTTTATTTTTTTCTTCCCCGTCATCCCGAGCTTGGCGAGGGATCCCTATCTGTTCGATAATCGTGAGATCCCTGCCTGCCGACAGGTAGGCCTCGCCAAGCTCGGGATGACAATGGGAAATACTACAACGCTTCAATTCATTAAC
>CAZELH010000047.1:0-5243 GCA_964513095.1 uncultured Candidatus Saccharibacteria bacterium | reverse complement strand
TACAAAATCGCCACTGCCGCCAATCGATCGCCCGCCTCAACATTCATCAGTCGCACACCTTGCGCCGCACGACCCGTGGTACGAATAGAAGACAAATCCGTTCGAATCACCTGACCCTTGGCAGAAAGGGCAAAAATCTCTTCTTGAGTCGTAATAATATACGCGCCAATCACTTCACCAGTCTTTGGGGTAACATTGGCAGTACGAATTCCCGATCCGCCTCGATTTTGACTCTTGTACTCTTTCAGGAGCGTCTGCTTTCCAAACCCTTTTTCCATGACCACTAATAAATGCGCAGTGGCCGGCGTATCAGCAACGATAATATCAAACGCGGCAATAGAATCGCCTTTTTTCAACTTCATACCAGTAACACCTCCGGCCGTACGACCCATCGCACGCACTTGTGCTTCACCAAATCGAATGGACTGACCATTACGAGTCGTTAAAATAATCTGATCTTTGCCATTCGAAAGTCGCACACCCTTCAAGCTATCTTCCTTGTCGAGTGTAATTGCAATAATTCCCGTACGTCGAATATTACTAAAATCCTCAAGAGAAGTTTTCTTAATCACTCCGTGAGCGGTCACCATTACCAAATAAGAATGCGTTGCGGTTTTTTCATCATATCCAACAATTGCCTGAATACTTTCATCGGTCGGAAGCTCCAAGAAATTATGAATTGCCTTTCCTTTGGAAGTTCGAGTTGCCTCTGGAATTTCATACGCTTTTGTTTGGAACACACGACCCTTATTTGTAAAGAAAAGTAAATTATCGTGAGTTTTCACCGTCAAAAAATGGGCCAAGAAATCTTCTTCGGCAACGTCCGAACCAATAAGCCCCTTCCCTCCTCTCTTTTGAGTCTTGAAGGTGTCTGGAGGCAACCGTTTAATGTACCCGCCAGCAGAAAACGTAATCATCGCCTCTTCCTGCGTCACCAAATCTTCCATTTTAAACTCACCGATAGCGGTAGGAATAACTTGCGTGCGACGATCGTCACCATACTGTTTTTTCAAATCGGTAATTTCCGTGCGAATAATCTCTACAATTTTTTCTGGATACTTCAAAATCGTCTCTAATTCTTTGATTAATTTTCTCTTCTCTTTCAACTCATCCTCAAGTCGCTCTCGTTCCAACGCCGCCAAACTCTGCAAACGCATCTCCAAAATTGCATTTGCCTGCAACACACTGAAATCAAATACCTTTACCAAATTTGCATGCGCAACTTCACGGTTTTGAGATTTCCGAATGGTGGCAATAACTTTATCAATCACATCAAGCGCTTTTACCAATCCTTCCAAAATATGAGCGCGCTCTCGTGCTTTGCGAAGATCAAATTCCGTGCGTCGACGAATAACAGTCTTTCGATACTCAACGTAATGGAACAAAATGTCCCGCAACGACATAAGTTGAGGTTGCAATCCATTTTCAAGTGCCAACATATTGAAATGAAAATCTTTCTGTAAATCAGTAAATTTATACAACTGATTCAACACTTTTTGTGGCGCCGCGTCGGTTTTCAGTTCAATCACAATACGCATACCGTCACGATCAGACTCATCGCGAATAGTGCGAATACCTTCAATGCGTTTATCAATAACAAGTTCCGCGATTTTTTTAATAAGCTCAGATTTGTTTACCTGATATGGAATTTCGTTGACGATAATATCAAACACGCCGGACTTTCGTTCCGTAATTTCAGTCTTGGCACGAGTGGTTACTCCCCCACGACCAGTTGCATACGCAGTTTCAATCGCTTTTTTATCAAAAATAATTCCACCGGTTGGAAAATCCGGCCCTTTTACGAATTTACACAAATCAGAAACAGTGGCATCAGGATGTTCAGTTAAATACAAAATAGCATCCACCAACTCACCCAAATTATGAGGGGGAATATTCGTCGCCATACCAACCGCAATTCCAACCGTGCCATTCAACAACAAGTTCGGAAGTTTTGCGGGGAGCACGCGGGGCTCTTCGCGACTCGCATCATAGTTTGGTTGCCAATCAACCGTTTCTTTTTCGATATCGGTTAACAGCTCTTCGGCGATCTTCGACATTTTCACCTCGGTATAACGCATCGCAGCAGCCGAATCTCCGTCTACGTTACCAAAATTACCCTGCCCATGTACCAACGGGTATCGGAGAGAGAAATCTTGCGCCATACGCACCAACGCGTCATACACAGAACTATCACCATGCGGATGATATCGTCCTAAGGTTTCACCAACCACATTCGCAGACTTTCTAAATTTCGCAGTCGAACTCAACCCGCTATCCCACATCGCCCACAACACACGGCGTTGCACCGGTTTTAATCCGTCTCGCACATCAGGAAGTGCGCGTGACACGATAACCGACATCGCATAATCGAGGTAGGATTCTTGAAGTTCGTGAGTTATTTCTCGCTTTTCTACAGAAGACATAAAAATTAGAAGGAAATCTATTTAATAATAGAAACAATAGCATCAAACACAACCTCCGCACCACTTTTTACCGTCTGAAAGAAGGAAAAGGGGTTCGACGATGCCAACTGAACGCCAGAAGCATCAGCAACAGTGGCAGTTTGGCCATACTGTTGTCCGTTTGTAACAACAACCAAAGACGTTGGGGTAAGCAAACTACCCACATACCACGCCCACACATTCAAAACAACACCAAACGAAACAAAAAAGAGGAACACGAATAAAAACCGACGATGTCCATCCGATAAATTTCGAATAAATGAAAGCATTGTGGTTATGCAAGTGGTTCAAGAACGACAAATTGAAGTGCGCCGGCAACCAAATCCTTCTTTTTAAATACAAACTTATCAGTAGTAACCGGCTTTGCACCAAGCGCCTGTGCAAGAGCAGTTGTTGATTTCTCATACACCGGCACAATCACCGCTGGATTAAACTGTCGAGCTAATTTCGCAACCGTGTTGGGATCTGCGCCAAAATCAGCAGGAGCAAAAAGGACGTCCACCGTCCCAACATCAGCAAAATGAGTAATATCAAATTCAGGAGAAGATGATGCAAGGAAAAAAAGGCGAATTTCTTCCCAAATAATAAGATAGGAGGTAAACAAAGTGGTTTCGACAGTATGAGTAGCAAATCCAGAAACTTCCACCTCGCGCACCTCGTATTCACCCGGACACACAATCTCATCAGATGGCACCGGATCATTCACATCGCAGGAAGTTCGAAGGGTAAGCGTTGCCTTCGCTCGAGTAGAAACAGGATCCACAACCAACGTTGTTTCGCCATTTTGAATTCGAACATGTCCTGCGCCAGAATAAGTAATAACCATAAGCAGTAATTGGATCTAGTATATCACAAAAAAACCGCTGGTAGCAAACAAAATCTCCCCTTTTGCCCCCCCGCTGTCATTCCCGCGTAGGCGGGAATCTATGCGTCTATAATTCTTTCTTCACACCTAATCCGCAATCCTACAATACTCAATCCGCAATTCCTTTCGCCCTGCTGTCATTCCGACCACCGAGCCGAAATCCATGCTTCCTGCCTTTTCCATTATTCATTATTCTCCGCCTCCGCCAGTTGGCGGATGGCGGACTACGCTTTAGGTTTTAGGACCACCCCCCCCCTACCACCTTCCCGTCATCCCGAGCGGGGCGAGGGATCTCGGTTTACAAAAATATAAAAAAATAATTGAGGGTTAGGTATTATCCTCAAAAATTAGCCTCGTAGAGAGTATGAGTTTATAAAATTTTAGAGATCCCTCGCCCCGCTCGGGATGACAAGGCTTAAAACTCCTTCCACTATATGTTATTTACTCTATACTCCACGCTTGTGTATTTTATGATATACGATACACGTTACACGATACCCGTTTCGCGCTTTGCACGCCCTTGCCAAAAATGACCAATTTACGCTACACTTGTCCGCATAGTCCTCCATCGTGGGGATGAAATATATACATGCAAACACAAGAATCAGTGAAATCTGTTGGCAACCCAACACAACAGTTTTTGAAGAATGAGTTGGGAACAATCAACTGGCCACGGGAAGGAGCCATGATTACCGGGATTTTTATCAAAAAAGCCCCTCGTAGCGCGCTCTTTGATCTCGGTCGTTTCGGCACCGGCATCGTCTTTGGCGCCGAATACTTAAACGCTCGTGACATGATTCGCGACCTCAAAAAAGGAGACGAAATGAGCGCCAAAGTCATCGCCCTAGATGGCGAAAATGGCTGTATCGAACTCTCGCTCGTTGACGTCAGCAAACAAAAGCAATGGCAACAAGTCCAAGACGCTCAAGAAAGCGGTGAAGTTGTTACGGTAAAAGTAACCGGAGTAAACGCATCGGGTGTAGTAGTAAATGCCTTTGATTTGCGTGGATTCATCCCAACATCTCAACTTTCAACAGAGCACGCTCCAAAAGAAGTAAGTGCCGACCCTCAAAAGATTATGGATGAGCTCAAAAAACTGGTTGGCGAAGAATTGAACGTAAAAATCATAAACTTCAATCCAAAAAAGAATAAATTAATCGCCTCAGAACGCGAAACCGTCGCGGTAAATGTAAAGGAGATGTTAAAAGGATATCAACCGGGGCAAATTATCGAAGGCGTCGTTTCCGGAATTGCTGATTTCGGTGTGTTTGTGAAATTCATCGACAACCCACAAATCGAAGGATTGGTGCATATTTCAGAAATTGACCATCGCCTCATTGATAATCCAAAAGAAGCGGTAACAATGAACGAAACGGTAAAGGTGAAAATCCTTGAAATTAAAGAAGGGAAAGTATTCCTCTCTTTGAAATCATTGAAAAAAGATCCGTGGGAAAGCATCGCAAGCACGGTAAAAACAGGAATGGAGATTGAAGGAACAGTCTATAAATTCAATCCATTCGGCGCAGTCATCAACATCAAAGATGTTCCAGTGCAAGGATTAATCCACGTGTCTGAATTTGGATCAATGGAAGATATGAAAAAAGTATTGGGTGGCGAATCAGGTTCGCACTCATTCATTGTTGAAGCAGTGAAGCCAGAGGAAAAAAGAATCGTCCTCAAATTCAAGAAATAGAAAATATTTCCTACGCAAAACCCCCTGCAATAAGCAGGGGGTTTTGATTTATCGTTCTCTCTTCCACAAACAGTCATCCCGAATAAAATGAGGGATCTCTAAATTTTATATATATATCAAAAAAGGATCAATCAAACAAATATTTTTACTCATACTTTTTCATTTTTCGCTATTCTTTAATCCGCAATCCTCAATTCGTAATTTCTTTTTTGTCTTCCCCTAC
>CAZELH010000046.1:0-5474 GCA_964513095.1 uncultured Candidatus Saccharibacteria bacterium | reverse complement strand
GGGCCACCGCCACGCGAAAACGTTACCTCAATATCGGAAGGGCTAATCGTCACATCTTGGGGTTCTACGTGAGGGATGACGGCAACTGAGGCGGTGGAGGTATGAACCCGACCCGCTTTTTCAGTTTTTGGGACTCGTTGCACGCGGTGGACGCCCGATTCATGCTTAAAGGCATCATAGGCGCCGTCTCCAACAACATCAGCAATAATATACTTATATCCGCCGAGAGTATTCTCACTTGAATCGGTGATCGAAAAAACCCAGCCACGAGTAGCAGAGTAGCGTTGGTACATGCGCGCCAAATCACCAGCAAACAGCGCAGCTTCATCTCCGCCGGTACCAGCACGAATTTCGAGAATAAGTCCTTTGTGAGTCATGAGAATTAGTAATTAGCCACTAGGGTGTAGGGTTTTAGTTGCGGAGTAATTTAATGGCTCAATTGTACCAGTTTTTAGCTTACGGAATCAAATGAGATTCTATTGTGAGTATTTACGTTTTAGGTTCTATGATTCTATGTGCTATAATGAAAAGCATTATGGATCCACGACCTCTCATTCTTATTGTTGACGATGAGCCGGATTTTTTAGAGATTTTTTCACTAAAACTAGAAGCCGCTGGCTATACTATTTTAACTGCTGGTTCCGGAGCGGAAGCGATCGAGAAGGCCAAACAGTACAAACCGAAGTTAATATTAATGGACGTGCAGATGCCGGAGATGTCCGGTATTGAGACGATGCTTAAACTAAAGACGATGCCAGAAACCTCCGATGTACGAGTAGTGTTTTTAACGAGTCTTGGGGAGCCAAAATTAGAACTCCAAGGAGCCGATAGGCTCTATGCTCGAGAAATTGGCGCTCTGGGATATTTGCGAAAAACCGATGATTTATCAAGTCTCTTGGAACACGTTCGTACGTATATCGGTTGACGCGATTACCTCACTTCTGTGTTCTTATTTTTTCACACACTCCTCTTGCGAGCATATAAACAAAGACGCTAATCTATATAGGTAAACATGCATACTCCTCCTCTTATTCTTGTTGTTGATGACGAAGACTCATTTCGTGAGATCATTTCGCTCAAGCTTCAAAAAGCCGGTTTTGCAACAGAAACTGCCAAAAATGAAAAAGAAGCTTTAGAAAAATCTGAAAATCTTATTCCGGATCTTATTTTGATGGATATTTATATGCCACCGGGTGCAAATGGTACCGAGGTTGCATTGGCGATAAAACAGAATGAAAAGACTAAGGATGTAAAAATTTGTTTCCTTTCCAGTATGAAAGATCCATGGCCGGGGCTTACGGGGGAAAATAAACAGGTGAGCCGTGATATTGGTATGGAAGATTTTCTAGATAAGACGCAAGATTTGGAGATAGTAGATAAAAAAGTTAAAGAAATTTTACACCTGCCATAATGAACACAAACATTATTTTGTCAATATCAGATAACTTTTTTAAAATGACAGGGGGTCAAAACTTGCATTTTTTGAAAAATCTGTTATAATACTAGCAATGATTACTGAACACCCACTGTCTCCCAATAGAGGAATTATCTCCGATTTTACTGGGGTTTTACCAGTTATAGGTGGTTCATTTTTCAGCAATAATTATCACAAAAACAGCGATGCACCTGCATCGCTGTTTTGTTTTTAAACCCCACTATTCCAATGACTAAAAAATTACTGTCAAAAAAATCTGACGAAAAAATTTTGTTAAAACACCACTCACTGTCAATGAATTCTGCCAGCGTACCATCTCCAAAAACGATTATTTTAACCGGCGATACACTTACTGTTGATCAGGTTCATTTGGTAGCCACAGATCCAAAAGTTCGCGTTCGCGTGTCGGGTGACGTGGTTGAACGCATTCAAAAAGCACATCAGTTTATTAAAGACGAGATGAAGGAAAAAATCGTGTATGGAGTAAACACGGGGTTTGGCCCAATGGCATCTCATATTATTGGTCGAGATGATCTGGCTGTATTGCAAGAAAATTTAATTCGTAGTCATGCGGTGGGTATTGGAAATCCAATCGATCGTGAATACGCAATTGCCGCAATGGTTGTTCGTTTAAACACGATGCTAAAGGGATATTCCGGAGTATCTATGGATTTAGTGTATCGGCTGGAATCTTTTATTAATCATCGTATTGTGCCAATCATTCCCGAACATGGTGCTGTTGGTACCAGTGGTGACTTAGTGCAACTTGCCCATATCGCACTTGCCGTTATCGGCGAGGGAGAAGTCTGGTACAAGGGAAAGGTGATGCCGGTAAAAGATGCCTTAAAGGCAACGCATATGCCTGTATCGTACACATTAAAACCAAAAGAGGGATTAGCGCTCATTAACGGAACGTCAGTGATGGCGGCGATCGCATCTATTGTGTGTGTACGCGCAACTTCTCTGGTAAATATCGCGCATCGTTCCGGAGCATTGGCGCTTGAGTTGGTGCATGGATTTTCGGATTGTATTTCCGAAACGCTTCACGGTGTTCGACCACATACTGGACAGGTATCAGTAGCCGCACAACTTCGAACATTTTTGAAGTCATCGAAATTGCTTCGAAATCGCGAACAATTTCAGCAGAAGTTTCATGTGCAAAAAACATTATATAAAGTGCCGGTAGGTGTGCAGGAATTCTACTCATTTCGATGCATCCCGCAGATTTTAGGACCGCTAGTAGATACATTGACGAACGTGCGAAGCCAGATCTCAACAGAAATCAATTCAGTAACCGATAATCCAATTGTTGACGCGGAAAATGGAGAATTTTTACACGGCGGTAATTTTCATGGTGATTATGTGGCCGTCGCAATGGATCAATTAAAAATTCCATTAACAAAACTATCAATGCTTTCAGAGCGTCGAGTAAATTTCTTTTTGAGCGCCCACGTCAATCAATTCTTCCCTCCGTTTTTGAATTTAAAAAAGCCAGGATTAACACTGGCGCTCCAAGGATTACAATTTGTAGCCACCTCAACGGCTGCTCAAAATCAAACATTTGCGTTTCCTCATACCGTGCACTCAATTCCAACAAATGCAGATAACCAAGATGTGGTAAGTATGGGAACGGATGGTGCATTAATCGCCGCAAAAGTAGTTGACAATCTTTCGGTGTTGCTCGCGATTGAACTCATTACATTGTCGCAAGCAGTAGATTGCTCGAATGTTGAAGCAAAATTATGCGAAAGCTCAAAAGATTTATTCGAGACCGTGCGCCGTACATTTCCGGCAGTTACCGATGACCGTGTTTTAATTCACGATTTACCCGCAATGGTTTCTTTGGTAAAAGGAGGACTTCCGTTCACTGCAATCTAAAAAAATGTCTGGACGTAAACCGCTCGCAAGTGAAAAAAAATTCTTTACCGGAGAAAGTGCCCATCCATCGCCGATGCAAGGATTTTTGCGCGCCGATATCGCAAAATACGAAAAAAAACTACGCACGCTTTCTGACGCCCAACTACAAAAAGAAGGATTTCAAAGAGCGCTCACGTTGTTTCAAGAAGCCGCCACGCGAGTACCAGCTTACCGTGATTTTTTGCGCAAGAACGGAGTCAATCCAGCAACGATAAAAACTCCATCCGATTTTGCAAAACTCCCGTATACCGATAAGAAGAATTACATCAGTCAGTATCCAGTTCACGAGCGGTGTTTTGACGGAAAAATAGAAAAGAGCTCGCTGATTGCGATGTCATCAGGGACATCTGGCGCGCCAACTATGTGGCCCCGAGCACCCTTTGCCGATGTTGAGGCGGGGTTGTATCACGAATTTTTATATAAAAATTTATTTGGCACCGATAAAAAATCCACACTATTTGTCATTGGGTTTCCAATGGGTGTCTACGTGTCGGGAATCGCTACCACACTCCCTACGTGGCTTGTGTCGGTGAAAGGACACCCCATAACAGTGGCGAGTGTAGGGAATAATAAAGATCAGGTTTTGGCGGTGGTAAAAGAGCAAGGCCGTTTCCATGAGCAAGTAGTTATGGCGGGGCACCCATTTTTTATGAAAGATGTAGTAGAAAGTGGTGTAAAATTGGGAATTGATTGGAAAAAACACAATACAAAACTGCTGTTTTGTAGTGAAGGGTTTAGTGAAAGTTGGCGCAAATATATAGAGGGGATTATCGGCAGTGATGCAATTTTCAACACCTATGGCTCTTCAGAAACATTGCTCATTGGATGCGAAAATCCATTTACGATTGCCAGTCGAGAAGTATTAGAAAACAATCCAAAAGTTTCTGAGAAACTATTTGGAACGCACATGACTCCCTACATATTCCAATACGATCCACGCATGCGGTATGTTGAAACGGTAGACAAAGAATTAGTCTATACAGCCAACTCCGGTATTCCGCTCATCCGGTTTAATGTGCACGACGAAGGGTTGGTATTGCCACAAGAAGAGTATCTCAAAAAGATAAAAGAAGCGGGGATCGGAAAAAAATTAAAACCATCTTCGCGCTTGCCAATTATCACTCTGCATGGTCGCAGTGACTACACGATGGTGTTTTATGCCGCAAACATTTATCCAGAGCATATAAAATATGCCTTTGATACTTCGTTGGCGCGTCAATATTTGACCGGTAGGTTTGTTATGCGCAAAGATTACACAAAAGAGATGGATCAGTTTTTAGAGATAAACATAGAGCTGCGAGAAGCAGTAAGGGTAGATGATGATTTTCAAAAAAAAATAACGGATCATATGGTAAAGATTCTTCAAGAGGTGAATATGGAGTATAATTTTCTTTGTAAACACATAGATAAAGACTTAACTCCGCGCATTGTGCTATATCCTTACCAAGATCCAAAATACTTTAAGCAAGGCCTAAAACCAAAATATATTCAAACCACATAAATTTACATGAACACGCTAAAATCATTGTTAACTCACGCGAGCACTTCTCTCGACGGTATATACGCGCCAACAATTTTTGATCTTTCGAAAAAATCAGAAGTCACAAAATTCGAAAAATTACTTGCTAGTGGAGCGGTAGCAAATGTGAGCGATGATTACGTGGAACAGCTTCGTGAGTTATTCGGCATCCAAAATCCCAGTATCGTGTACGGAGGGGATTTTGAAGCAAGTTTTCAAGCATATCTAAAAGAAATAGAGAAAAAAACTCCGCTACACGCGCACGGGCGTTGGGTGTATTATCCGTGGCGATCGCAAGTATCGCACGTCCTTGCCCATGACGATTTTTTCACGGTTCGTACAGGGCGAAATATGAATCTGATAACGCGAGAAGAGCAAAAACTCTACTACGATGCCGTTGTTGGTATTGGGGGATTAAGTGTTGGGTCTAGCGTGGCGCTGGCGATAGTCTTGCAGGGTGGTGCTCGACGCATCAAACTCGCCGATTTAGATAGATTAGCGCTTTCAAACACCAACCGCATTCGCGCAGGGGTAACTGATCTGGGTGTATTAAAGGTAGAATCCACCGCTCGGCAAATTTATGAATTAAATCCCTACGCGGAA
>CAZELH010000045.1:0-5477 GCA_964513095.1 uncultured Candidatus Saccharibacteria bacterium | reverse complement strand
AAAGCCTTTGATCTCTTGCGATAATTCTATACCCATCGGACTGTGCTTCATACACATCAGTCGAATAGGGGCACGCTACAATATCATTGAAATCCTTAAGAATTAAAGGATTGTCGCAATGCAATACTTCTTCCCAAGGAACCGGAGTTTTTGTTCCATTGTCGGCTATTCTGTTCCAATTATTGTTTTCAGAATCGTAGTATAGTAAGTCGGATGGGTCAGCTCCCGTAGAACTCTTCAATACAAAAGGCTGTTTTTCATATACTGTTTTTGGAGGATGCGAGGCAAATTCATCAAATCCCTTAACTTCTACTGTTATTTTATTCAGAAGTGCCGGCTGTATTAATTGCCAAGAATCTTGTCCTTTGACTATTTGTCTCTCGGGTTTTCCGTATGGTATAAACGAAAGAAAAACACTTAATTGATTTGCACCATCATTAGGATTTTCTGTTGGTTTGCCATTTATAGCTTCTGGATATTTAAACTGGATTCCCGACCACGTTTTATAAACTTTCCAATTACTTTGATTCAAATCAATTTCCTTGCGTATGCTTACAGTAGAATCATTTTTATTCATGATTTCTTCTTTTTTATAGGCCAATAAAATCGATAACGAAATTATTAATCCTATTACTACACCTATTGCGATTAATCCTACATACTTCATTTTAATAGTGTAGCATACACGATATCCTACTCCTCACTGTTATCAATCAACACGGATACAGGCGCATCGGGCAACGCCTGCACTTTACCCAATTTTCGTTCAATCGTTCGGCTTTTTGAAGCGGCGTCTTCAATAGTATTGCTAGCTTCTTGAAGTTTCTTGTGAGTCTTATCAAGCAGGTCGCCAAACTTCCCGAATTCGGTTTTGATGGTCGATAGCAATACCCATACTTCACTACTCCGCTTTTCAATGGCAAGCGTACGAAAACCCATTTGCAGACTGTTTAAAATTGCCCAAATAGTCGTCGGTCCAGCAACAATGATACGATACTGGCGTTGCAATGTTTCAACGAGACCCGCTCGACGCAATACTTCAGCATACAACCCCTCAACTGGCAAAAATAAAATTCCGAAATCAGTGGTATGTGGAGGATCGATATATTTTTCACTAATATCTTTGGCTTCAGATTTCAAGCGAAGTTCCAGTGCCTTACCCGCCACCTCAATCGCTTGTGCATCAGCGCTGTCGGTAGCTTCAATAAGACGTTGGTAATCTTCAATGGGAAATTTGGCATCGATAGGCATCCACACCGTTTTGATGTGATCATCTTTGCCAGGAAGTTTTACAGCAAATTCAACCCGATCAGCACTGCCATGTTTGGTAGCGACATTGGCACTATATTGTTCAGGAGTGAGCACCTGTTCCAAGAGTTGTGAAAGTTGCACCTCGCCCCACGTACCACGCGTCTTCACATTCTGTAATACTTTTTTCAAATCTCCCACACCACTGGCCAATGTTTGCATCTCCCCAAGTCCACGATGCACTAGATCAAGTCGCTCCGAAACTAATTTAAAACTTTCTCCCAAACGCTTTTCGAGTGTCGCATGTAATTTTTCATCAACCGTCTCACGCATTTTTTCTAACTTCGCAGTATTGTCTTGCTGTAACGATTGCAATCGCTGTTCGATTGTCTCACGCATTTTTTCAAGTCGCTCATTGCTCGTTGCTGAAATCACTGATAATTGCTGTTCGAATCGCGAAAAATTTACCGTCTGCCCTTGCGCGAAATCACTCATCCGCTTATCCAAACTATCGCCCACGGATTTCAATGATTCACCCATCTCTTGTCGATTTCCTCGAAATGATTCAGACAGTAACAATGAAAGTCGCCCCAACTCATCTTTCATATTTTTCTCCAAACGATCATACGAGGCGGTAATTCGCCCTTCGTCAAAACTACCACCCACGCTCGGGCGACGAAATAATAAAAAAATAATAACGCCAACCCCAACAAACGCTAGAAACGAAAAAATGAGTGAGATATCCATGCACCAATACTACCATGATTACAAAAAGGTCGTAAAAAAATAAAATCTGTTGCACGTTTCATACAACATATTTTGTAAAAATTAAAGAAAAAAAACCGGTACTTCTATCACTAGAAATACCGGCATGGAAGTTCAACGATGTGAACTCGCTACCCCAACCAACGGCATGGTAGCCTTTTTTCGTCGAGCAAGCGCCCGACAGTTTTCACCACAATACGAAACATCATCAAGAATAACAACCGACTCCTTTGCGCGAGGCAAAACCAACCCGCACGGACATGGCTCCGTACTCGGCTTTGCGTTATTGCAAAGCGGAGTTAACGGCCCACTACTGCGTCCGCTCCGTGTCGGCAAAGCAATAAACACTGCTTGAACTTGTTTCATCATTTTTTGCTTATTCGGCATATTCGCTCCTTGTGATTCCTACGGTTGGTTGTGAAGGTACCACCGATCAATCTAGTGGATCCTTTTCTTGTGGTATGTTGCCCACTGCAACAACCTATTTAGCCTACACAATAATTAGACAAAAAATCAAGTCCGAACGGACGAAGAATGCGCTCGACGGAAAGCAAGGATAACCGATTTTCCAATATCAAGCGCTCCGCCAGTGATCACTTTATTTTTCAGTGCGGGAACACTACGAACTCCGTCCAACACACACTGTTTTGCCAATGCCATATCAACTCCATCAATATCCATTAACAAAACAAGCGTCCCAACAACATATGGCGTAGAGGCTGATGTTCCCGAAGCAATGATATAGCTATTGCCAAGTGATGCCGAAAAAATGTACTCACCGGGTGCCGCCAAATGAACAACGGTGCGATCATACTGCGCAAACACCGGCAATTCATCATGCTCATTTATCGCGGTAACCGCGATAATATTTAAAAGCGGATACGCAGCCGGATACAACGCAAATGAAGTACCGTAGTTTCCCGCAGACGCAACCACCGGAATATCCAAAGGCAAAAGAGCCAATATCGCCAACTCCAAAGGTTGCGAATCACCCAACAATCCCCAACTGGCATTTACAATCACAGGACGACCAGTAGAGATGCGAAGAGTTCCAGCATATGCAAGTGCCTTAATAGCGTTCGCAACACTGCCCACACCATTTTTGTCAGCAAACTTAATCGCTGCAATTTCACATTGCCAACACACACCAGCCATTCCATAGTTGTCATTACCAGCAGCACCGATAATACCACTCACATAACATCCATGAAAATGATCTGCGATTGGCCATGATGATGGTTCCAAAACATTGTATCCGATAACGTCATCAACATACCCATTCCCGTCGTCATCAATGCCGTTATCAGGAATTTCTTTCAAATTCACCCAGACATTAGGATTCAAATCAGGATGATAGGGATCAATCCCCGTATCGATAACCGCCACAATCGGACTCTTTGGCCCAATCGCAGTAATTTTTTTTGACCACGCACGCGGAGCACGACTAGCAATGAGCCCCCACTCTTCTTTGAAAAAATAAGGGTCATTAGGGAATGCTTTTTTTTCTGTTCCACAAAGATGAATATTCCAATTTTTGTGAACCATTGAAATCAACGGAATGGCAGACAATTCGTTTTCCAAATTTTGACGAACAGCAAAACCAGAAAGGGTATCATGCGTCTCAAAAAAATGGGTGCGGATAAAAGAAAATGTTACACCACCTTGCTCAGCAATCAAAAGAGGACGCACAAACACATTGTGTTCCAACTGAAGCTGATCAAGTTGCTCAAGGGTGGGCGTTTGAGAATACTCCAGAATAAATCCGTTGTAATCATCTGCCATATCACCAGAAGAACTATGCGGAACGGATGCCGGAACAACAATCCACGAGGAATGAAGTCGAGCAAACGTTGGAAAAGAAACGGAAAGAAGAAAAAACAGACACAAGCAAAAAAATTTCTTCATACAAGTCTCCAAAACACTGTCATTGTGAAAGATCGTAGCTCTTGGCACCAACCAAAAGTGTTGCCTCACTAAACCACAAACCCCCCAAAAAATCAATACTTAAAATAAAGACCACCACCCACTCATGCACCTTTTATTCAGCCGTTTATTTCTCTATTTCTGATGGGATCCGGATCATATGTGAACCAAGCTCAGCTTGGTGGACATGGGGGAATCCCTGCCTGCCGACAGGCAGGGAACTTCCGCCATTCATTGTATAAAATTTTCGCCTTATTTTGTGGACCCAGGGAGAATCGGACTCCCGCCTCAGCAATGCGAATGCCGCGTAATACCACTTTACTATGGGCCCCTTTTAAACCACTTAGATTGTAAAGAAAAAACGCTGGTATTTCAAACAAAAACCCGATGCACAAAATACATCGGGTAAAGTCGCTATTATCAAAAAGAAAACTCACGACGCAAGAGGTGAAAATGGAAACACGGACACATTCCCAACAAAAGAAGGAATATCCACGGGTTCAGCAGGAATCAAAACGTACATTTCAATTAACTCCCTCTTTTCCAGTAATGCAACAGCGGAATGAGCCACATGCCACGAAGTCTGCTCAAAAATTGTAACGTTGTAATGATCGGGATCGGGATGAGAAATCTCCACCGTGCAATGAGACGCGCAACATTCAAATATTGTTGCCAGCACAATAGGAAGATTGGCGATAGTTATCAAAAGATACACACTGCGTTTCATAAAAACCTCCTTTGTGAGATTTAAATAATAAATTCTTCAAACGGTAAAATGGCAACGCCCATCACTAATTGATTATTACCAAGCGAACGAAAGAAATCGAGATAATCTTGGGCGCAGGGAACGGTTAGAATCAAATAATCCAATCCAAAATTGTACGCAGGATCAATGGATGGCATTAACACGCCCTGTGTTCCCAAAAGAATAATCTGAATAACCTTCATTACATTGGCAGCAGGAATTACAACCATGACATCGCAAACAGCAATCGTCTGTTGCATACACCACCTCCTTTACAATTGTAAAATGAAAAAAATAATCAACGAACATTGAAATTCATTGAACACAAAAAAACAGCGCTGTATTGATACAACCACGCGAGTATAAAAATTGCAAATACGATGCTTTGTTGTCGGCATATCCTACTTTCCCTCCCGCATATCGCAGTTAGTATCATCAGATGTGCGTGCTTTCATGACTCTGTTCGGAATGGGAAGAGATGGGACACACGAACATTAAACACCGACAACAAAAAACCCTATTACAAAATGACAAATGCTGCTAGAAACTTTTAAACAATGAAAGTAGACGGAATCAATGGTACGCGTATCTATTGTGCCATTTTTAGGTACAAAAAACACGGTTCCCACTGATGTAAATCAGTATTGGGATGGTTGGTAAATATACTATTAGTACTCTTCGGCTGAAATCCTTGCGGATCTTACACCTTGAGCCTATCAACCTGGTAGTCTTCCAGGAAGTCATAATACCTTATCTTGGGGTGGGCTTCGTGCTTAGATGCTTTCAGCGCTTATCC
>CAZELH010000044.1:2999-5678 GCA_964513095.1 uncultured Candidatus Saccharibacteria bacterium | reverse complement strand
CGGTACTGGTAAGCGTTGTCGTCAATGTACCACTGGCGTTTGAAACAGTACTTGTTGGAAAGGGAGTTACCGTGTTGCCCGTACCACTGACAGAAATGCTCACATTACCAGCCGCAAAACCAACCACCGGGTTATTTGAAGCATCTTTAAGCGTAATTTTAATCGTGGCATTCGCACCCACTACCGTGCTGGTTGGAGTAACGCTCACCAAAGAATTCGTAAGGCTTGGGGTGCCAACAACAGCACCAACCATCGTCAAAGTGCCAAAATCAAGAGTCGAATCACTTACGTTCTCAAAATCTGAATCACCATTAATCGTTCCCTTTCTGATAGTTCCTGAAACAAGCGGGGAAGAAGAAACTGGTCGGACGCGAATATTCTGCCACGTTAAACGATTGCGGGTGTCATTGGGGCACGTTCCAACAGTAGTACTCTTATCAGTTATAGCGATACTTATCACACTGGCGGTTCTTGTGACTGGCGTAATAAAACCACCATCATTTACATTGTTGATATTACAAAATTTTGATCCATTACCAATAACGCGATTCACCTGAACCGTCGTTGACGCCCCAGTCGTATCAAATTCAAAACCATTTGGAGCTAACAAACGCAAGTTTCCAGTTCCTATATCACCGGCCTGTCCTTCCGTCACAATAGGACCTGATAAAGTTGTCCAATTATTAGTACCAGCGGATGAAGCAGGAATTGCTGTACCACCGGTAGCGCCAACTATTAATAATGCTGGCTGATCAGCATGCGCGACTATTAACAATGGTGAGTATGGAGAAATAGCGATGCTTACTATTGCAAGCGATGCCAGAAACCGTTTGAGTGATTCGAACATAAAAAAATTAGTATAAATTTTGCGACACTATGAATTCACACATTGTATGCACAAACGCTCCACCCGTCAAAGTTGACTGACATAAATAATGTTGTTTGGAGCGTTTTTGGGTATCATCTATTCCACATCCCCGTCTATCAATAGACTAAGATCTAGATTCCCGCCTACGCGGGAATGACAGAAAGAGCATTTAATTCGCAATTCATTCTTTATTCCGCCCCATTATCATCCCCGACTCGATCGGGGATCCATACTTCTTTATGTTGCGTTACCTGCCTACCGGCAGGCAGGCACGTTTCACGATTTAGGATTTAGGTTTTACAATTCCTAATTCGCAATGCTCAATCCGCAATTCACAATTTCTTAATTTTCTTACTATTGGCTATACCCTACACCCTACCTCGCCACGCTGGAACTTTAGTGAAAGCGGGTTGTTGGCTAATTACTAATTTTCTCTTTCCCTCCCATATATGGTCGCAATACTTTTGGAATTGTAATTGAGCCGTCTGCCTGTTGGTTATTTTCTAAAATCGCAATTAACGTACGGCCGATCGCAAACACCGTCGCATCATTCATATGCACGAGTTCCGTTTCTCCGTTGGTTCGTTTTACCCGAGTTTTTAACCTTCGTGATTGATAGTCGGTGACGTAATCACTGCTGTGGGTTTCTCTATAGACGTTTTGGCTCGGAATCCATGTCTCTATGTCGAGCTGTCTGGCGTCGGGGGTTCCCATATCTCCCGTGCATACCGATACGACGTGGTACGGCAGTTCAAGTGATTGCATCAGATATTCTTGAATGCTGACGATAAAATCTTGCTCGTTTCTTCCTAACTCTTTGGTCGTAAACGACTCTATCTCAATTTTGTCGAATTGATGCATACGTAAAATTCCTTTGACATCGCGCCCGTAACTGCCTGCTTCACGACGAAACGCGGTCGAAAAACCGACATAGCGGATTGGGAGGGCGCTTTCGAGCACTGTTTGATCCATATGAAGTGGGCCCAAGGTGTGTTCGGCGCTTCCTATTAAATAGATGTCGTCGCTTGGTATATAGTAACGGTCTTCTTTTGGGTCTAATCGCCCCATGCGATCAAAAATTTCTGGCCGAATCATTACCGGTGGAACGACGGGAATAAACGGAGCGATTGGGTGGTCTGGAGAAATTTTTTGCGCAAGACTGCGTATAATTTCTGGATTCGTTACCACACTGGTGGCATAGGAGACCAACGCCAACTCAAGCAAGGCGCCATCACCTTTTAAATAGGCGAAGCGCGAACCGGTAACTTCAGCAGCGCGAGCGGTGTCGATAATTCCGAGATTTTCACCGAGCTCCATATGGTCGCGTGGCTCAAAATTAAATTGTGGGACACTTCCCCACGATCGCACGACCACATTTTCGCTTTCGTCACGCCCTACTGGCACATCATCGTCGGCAAGATTGGGAAATTGACGCAAAATAGTATCGCGTTCTTTTTCTGTGAGCGCTACTTCTTCTTCAATTTTTTTTATCTCTTCTTTGTTGGCTTGTGCTTCTTCAATTTTTCGCGCGGCGCTTAATTCTTTTTGGACGCGACGCTTTTCATCAAGCGCGGATGTTGCGGTGCGCCATTTGGTATCAAGATCTAAAAATGTGTCTACGAGCGCAGGATCGGATTTTTTATCCGCTATTTTTTTCTTCACGATATCGGGCTGTTCCCTGATAATTGCAACATCTATCATAGTGATTTCATCGTATCTAAAAATTAACCTATTGCCAAGTAAACAAATCGCTATCGTGTATTTAAAAACGATAATTCTTCCAAAATAGGCACTGTTCGTGCTACGATATT
>CAZELH010000044.1:0-2899 GCA_964513095.1 uncultured Candidatus Saccharibacteria bacterium | reverse complement strand
CTAGCTGTTACCGGTACCGCTGTTTCAAAAGAAGAAGCGCTCCAACAATTTGCGGATCAGCCATTTAAGAAAGAGCTTATTGAGGAGTTTGCGAGCGACGGTCAACAACTCACCACCTACTCTACCGGCACTATTTTTACCGATCTCTGTCGTGGCGGACACGTAGAAAATACGAGCGAAATCCCCGCCGACGCATTCACACTCGACAAACTTGCCGGTGCCTACTGGCGCGGTGATGAAAAAAATGCACAACTGACACGCATCTATGGTCTTGCGTTTGAATCAAAAGAAAAACTTGATGAGTACTTGCATATGCGTGAGGAAGCGGAAAAACGCGATCATAAAATCCTCGGGCCTCAGTTAGATTTATTTGTGTTTTCCGATCTTGTTGGCAGTGGATTGCCACTGTGGACTCCCCGAGGAACCATGATCCGCAATTTACTCAATAATTACGTCCTTGAGCTCCGCTCTGCGCATGGCTATGAGCAGGTGGAAATTCCCCATATCACCAAAAAGGATTTATACGAAAAAAGTGGACACTGGGAAAAATACCAAGATGAGCTATTCAAGATATTAACACGTGAAGGGCACCAATTTGTGATGAAGCCGATGAACTGCCCGCATCATACCCAAATATATGCACGTCGTCAGTGGAGCTATCGCCAGCTTCCCCAACGCTATGCAAACACTACCTTTTGCTATCGAGATGAGCAGTCAGGTGAACTGGCTGGACTTTCCCGCGTGCGTGCGTTTACCCAAGATGACGCGCACGTCTTTTGTCGTATGTCGCAGGTAAAACAAGAGCTTTTGGCGGTCTGGGATATTATTCATACTTTCTACACCACCTTCGGCTTTCAGTTAAGAGTTCGGCTTTCACTTCGCGATCCGGAGCATCCCGAAAAGTACTTAGGCGATCCAAAACGATGGGAGGAAACAGAACAAATACTGCGAGAAACCGCGGCCGTCGCCGGTCTTGAAACATTTGATGGACTCGGAGAAGCTGCGTTTTACGGTCCAAAACTCGACTTTATGACACACGACGCTTTAGGTCGAGAATGGCAAATTGCCACCATTCAGTTAGATGCCAACATGCCGGAGCGATTCGATCTTACCTGTATCAATGAGGAAGGGCAAAAAGAACGAATTGTAATGATTCATGCCGCCATCATGGGATCTATTGAGCGATTTTTATCTGTTGCTATCGAACATTTTGGTGGAGCCTTCCCAACTTGGTTAGCCCCAGTGCAAGTTGCTATTATTCCCGTAGGTGAAAAGTTTAATGACTACGCAACACAAATAGAAAAAATCTTGCGTGAAAAAAACGTGCGCGTGCAACTTTTTGAAGCGACCGATCCGTTGGGTAAGCGTATTCGAGCCGCCAAAGAACAAAAAATCCCCTACATGATTGTAGTAGGAGAAAAAGAACAGACTGCCGGCATGATTGCCCCACAGCACTTTACCCGTGGCCAGTTGCCGGAAGTATCCGTTGCCGACTTTGCAGAAACCATCGCAAAAGAAATTAGCGACCGAAGTTTATAAAAATAGTTATTTTGGTAAAAAAATGGCAGCCGTTGTTACGCGGCTGCTTTTTTGATTCGTGGATTTCTCACGTAGTATTTTTTACCACGTAGATCGTACCACCACCCCATCACACAGGATATTTACATCCAATTGTTCGCTTGATGGTGCAGATCTGGAAAGGTTTATCAATCTCTTTGCGAGGATATTCCAATTCCCATCGTATCTAGATTTGATATTCCAAAGGAATATCATGAACGGACACGATTTATTATTTTCTGTTGCATCTATCCATTTGTCATATGCCACCTGCAATGCGTCGTCAACGAGTCGATCAAGCTCTTCATCACTTATGTCGGGATACGTAGTAGACAAAATTTTCCTTAGGTCGGGTCTCTTGAAAACGACTCGATTGGGCGAACCAAGCACTGCCTTTAGAACACGGAAAGCTTTTGCTATTTTTTCATCTTCCCCTACTTGTCCATGATCAACGCCCCCTGCCACCGATACGACCTCTGGCGATAGATTAGCGCCATTTTTGATATCAACGGCACCAGTTTTGCTTTCTTTTTCTGACGCCTCAGTCATCGTCGTCAAGGTTTGTTCTGTTTTTTTAGGAAGCCACGGCTTAATTTCTTCCATAAATACTTCGCGATTCAATTGTGGTCGCGCCGCGATAATTTCACTAAAAAAACCCCTGTCTTTTTCCGGAATACTGTTTGGATTTTCCAAAAAATTAGAAAAAACAGATGCTGCTTTTGGCAAAAAATATCCAACCATAACAGACGATTGAGCTTTTGTCCTTTTAGGCCACGCCCTAAATCCTAAATCTGTTTTATTTTTTGGCTTGCCATTTTTCTTTGACGAAATCAGTAGGATTCGCAGCAATTCTTTACTACCTTCAGGAAGCTCTCCTTGATTCGTTCTTTTATGCTTTTGCTTTGTGACGGTTGCGCAATCTTTTGCGTCATCTCTTTGAGGTAAAGTGGATTGATTGACGCTTATCACTGCTCGGCTCATTCCACCAACACCTTCTATTTCCGCAACTTTATCGAATGTTTTTACCGATTCGATAATTTCTATCGATTCCGGTGATTCCCTCACGTTGTCACTCATTGGAAGCGGAGCGAGCGCAAAAACGTTCTCGCATTTTGTTTTCGTTGGTTTTGGAAAACCGTTCATTGCTTCTGTTATGATAATTTGCAGAAGTTGTAGCAAGGCTTCGTGTGATTTTGTTTGATGATATATCGCGTTCGCAAAAATTTGCGAAATGTCTTGATTTTCTTCAAATCCATACTTCGCGCACATCGCCTTCAAATTACAAATAATCAATGGATGTCTGGCTAAAATTTCGGCTATTTCTGCATAAACCTCATTCATA
>CAZELH010000043.1:0-6134 GCA_964513095.1 uncultured Candidatus Saccharibacteria bacterium | reverse complement strand
CGAGAAGAAAAAAGATTGGAAATACCAGGGACGCTATCTGATTCGTGTACGACGACTGGTATGCGATACCACCATGCCGCAAATACAATCGGAAGTGATCCTGGGCCTCCTTTTGAAAATACCGCGTCGGGCATGATGAAAAATAACTTTATGAGCGCTTGAACAACACTGATAAAAAATTTTGGAATATCAATGATGTTGCCAAGTGCGGCGTATCGACGAATTTTACTTGAGATAATAGAAACAAACCGTAATCCGTTTTTTACCGCAATCGCCGAAAATTGATCGCGCGGACCCGCATAATAGAGTTTTAAAAATAAATTTCCGTCAATGGCGATTTTTTCAATCTCTTCAGCAACCGCCATTAATGGATAGACGTGTCCGCCAGTACCGCCCCCCGTAAATACAATTCTCGTGCTTTTCATAGGATGATTTTAGTATATCGCTGAATGTGGTAATTATCCATTTCGAGATACATTAACGCACACCCCCATCATGGTCAAAAAAATTGCCAATGCTGTTCCCCCATAACTAATAAATGGCAGTGGCACTCCGGTTAGTGGTGCAATCCCAGAGATTGATGCCATATTTACAAATGCTTGAATTCCAATAATGCAGGCGAAGCCGATAAGGAGCAATGATCCGAATGTATCGCGCGTATGATAGGCCCCGTACAATAGTCGCAAAACCAATAAGCCGAATAATATAACCAACACTGATGCCCCCACAAATCCCATTTCTTCCGCTACAACTGCAAAGATAGAATCATCAGTCGGAGTTGGAAGATAACTCAGCTTACTCGTTGACTGCCCATATCCCACTCCCCACATTTTTCCCGTCCCAATAGCATTTAATGCTTGATTGATATGGTAGCCACTTCCCTGCGTGTCAGCACTTTGATTTATATATGTCATAACGCGTTGGAGACGATAGGGTGTTATGTAGATAATAATAGCCAACAACACCAACCCCGTCCCGATTAAATAGGCAATGTATTTAATAGGTGCGCCACTCACAAAATACATCGCTAGGATTGACGTCATTAGAATCACCACTGTGCTGGTTGCGGGCTGCAAAATAAGCAACCCTCCAATAATTCCAGATACAATCGCGAAGGGAATAAGTCCACTTTTTACATCAGTTGCTCTGGTGCGTTGTTTTCCCGCTAACCATGCCGCGCAATAAATCACAAACGTTAACTTTACAATTTCTGCAGGTTGAAAACTAATCGGCCCAAACGCAACCCATCGATTCGTATTACGTGCTGTTAGCCCAAAATGAGTGAACACCAATGCAAGCAAAATAATACTTACGATCAATAACCAGAATGCGATCTTTTTGTAGAGGTGATAATTTAGCATGCAGGCAGCAGTAAATCCAACAACGCCCAGCGAAAGACCAAAATATATTTGATGTTTAATGTAATAATAGGCATCGTTAAATTTTGTTTTCGCCAAATCAGATGACGCCGACGCCAAAATAACCAGCCCTGAAAGCGTTAGGAGTGCTACTAACACGAGGAGAAAATAATCGGGCGCTCGTTTTGCAGAAAATAGATTTTTCATCGCGTTAATAAAACTCCCGGTCGAGCCGACGCGTTCACATGCTCCCCCGAAATGCATTCTCCGCCAACAAATACCGATCGTAGACGAAATGAGGGGTCGAATAATTGCATATCAGCGATATACCCCGGAGCTATCATTCCTCTATTTTTCAACCCAAATATTCGCGCGGGGATAAAACTCATTGCGGCTATCATTTTTGTTCGAATATCAGTAGAGGCATCTTTTAGAAACTCAAAGGTTCTACCGGGTTTATTTTTTACCGTAAAAGTATCAACCAAAAAATCTTGCGTAATTGAAGGGGCTAACGCGCCCGTTGAAACAATTATTTTTTCTGGATTTTTTGAAAATTCTTCTATTGTGAGCGCCGATTGATCTTCATAGGATGCCAGAAGTGCTTCTCCCACCGACGAAACAGCTATTTTTGTCACCACATCTACCGGCGAACATTCCATTCGTTTTGCAATTTCTTCTATTGATAGCCCATTCCAATATGGGTGTTGACGCGAAAAAAATACATACAATGACGCTGGGTGAATATCGCCGACCTGCGTGGCAATTCGACGAATATTCCATTGATCTTTTAATGGCGTTGTGCTCCGTGTTTTTTTCATGTGTTGCACCAACCAGTCAGGAAAAAATTCCCGAGAAGCAAAAATTGAAATTCCCTTGGGGTTCTTCACAGCATAAAAATCATCTTCGTCTTTTTTTGGCCATCTTATTGGTCCATGCACCACAACGGGAGCTGTTATTTTTTTTACCCAACGACGAAATTCTTCAAAAAAATGTGGCGCGCGCGAGGCGGTATGTACTCCTATTGAGATTGGTCCGCTACTTCCTTCTCCTTGATTTTTAAGAAATTCGGCATACTTTGTTAGTTGACTTCGATTTGATTCATGGGGATGAAGGGAGAAATGAAAACCACGATCCCTATTTTCTATACCCACCCCTTTTTCCGTAGCTATCGGCATGATATTGATCCGCAATGGCCTCGTCGCATATCCGTCTAGGTGTAGCGGAGTGACGAGCGTCGTGATGCCATAACGAGCAATATGATCCTGTGTGGGGACTGATACAACAGGATCCACATGTTCCACGCCATAAGCGGTATCGATTATACCCGGAGCAAGATACCCGCCCGCCGCATCAACCAATGCAGTCGCTCGCACCGATAACGTAGGAGCGATGGCGACAATTTTTCCGTTTGCAATAAATATATCTCGCGGTTGAGATGTGTTTCCGGCGCCATCAATTACATTTGCGTGCTTAATCAGCAAACTCATACTTGTAATTATACACGACTTATCAAAATAACGGATATGATTATTATATTTTATCGTATTGAAAATATGTGATAGTTCGGATATGAAAGCAGTATTTTTACCGTTCCGTCTTTGGCTGTTTCAAACAGAGAAATTCCCATTTTTTTAATACGCTCTTCCACGCTTGCGCTCGGGTGTCCGTACGTATTGTGCAGACCGTATTCAATTACTGCCACTTTTGGATGAACAACGTTTAAAAAATCTTGCGATGATGAAAATGCCGACCCATGGTGGGCAACTTTTAAAAAATCTACCTGAGATAAACCTCGCAAAAGCAATTGTTTTTCTATTCGCGTATCAATATCGCCAGTAATAAGCAGAGAAAATCCTCCGATCAATACCCTTTGCACAATACTTGTATCATTTAACTCCGCGCTACCTAAAACGTCTTGGGTCGGATGAAGAATATCTACGGATAAAAATGAATCGTGGCGAATACGATCGCCTTTCTTGAGTGTAACGATTGGTATTTTTTTCTTTTTCAATTTTTCAAGAAGCGCTTTCCACGCGTTGTTTTCTTGCGCCTCTTGCCCGCTATACATAAATACTCCAACGTCATAGTGGTCAATGAGTGCAGAAATTCCGTAAAAATGATCTTGCTGTGGATGCGTTACTACAATTGCATCTATATATCCCCTTCCAAAAGGGATTACCTGTTCTATTGTTTGCGCGATTTGCGCATCTGGACCGGCATCCGTCAATAAAACACTTCCTCCACTATCTGCAACGAGCGTGGCGTCACCTTGCCCCACATCAAGAAAAACAATTTGCTCAGCTATCAGTTTTTCCTGTTTTCGAATTAACGCAGTGAGAATAATAGCGCACACCAAACATACCAATGCGGTTCGCCATAACCCTTGTACTGAATATTTATACATCGCTGTGTGTTTTTTGATATCTGTATAAAAATATCAGTGCACCAATAAATATCGCCGATACCCCCACAAGCACCATCGCGCTTTCGAAAGTCAAAAATAGTGGAAGTTGTGTGCTTTGTGTTATAAACAAAATTTGTGTATTCAATATAAAAAATGTAATTAGTGCTATTGGCCACGCACTACTTATCGAACACAATCCAACAACGGAAAGCATTGCTACTGCCAACATCGCCACCGGTACCGTGGGAACAATCACTGTATTTACAAAAATAGAACCTAAAGAAATACCTCCAAAATACCAAAGGATAATCGGAGCGGTTGCTAGATATGCCGCACCACTAACTGCAATAGTTTCACACAATACATCGTGCTTTTTTAGCGATAGTATTGTTTTTGATAGTATATTTGAAATTGCCCTACTCGTGAGCATTATTCCCAATAAACTTACAAAAGAAAGCTGAAAGCCAACTGAATAAAAAATAATCGTTGGATCATATACAAGCATGCCAGATCCTGCATAGAGCATCACCGTAAGCGGTGTCGTTTTTCTTCCCAATTCAGTTGCCAGAATAACCGCCGTTACCATTGCGGCAGCTCGCACTGCCGATGGAGTTGCTCCAGTTATAACAACAAACACTGTGACTATTAAAATTGTTACTGTCTTTACCGCACCCCTTCCCATCACTCCAACAAATATCGCAGATAGCATGCTTGCAATAATCGTTATATTATATCCCGATAAGGCAACAATATGAGTTGTGCCACTTTTTTGAAACACCTCCTTCATTGTATTTGTAAAGCCACTCGTATCACCGAAAAGAAGGCCAATTGCCAATGCCGATTCCTGCGATGGCAACAATGTTTTGATTATTGAAAAAATAGCATTCTTATAGCCGATTATTTTCCCAATACTACCCGCTTTTTCATGTCTAATCTCTTGTATGTTTGGATATACAATAATCAATCTAGGAAATGTTTCTGATTTTATTCTTTTCCCCCCTTTTATAACAACTATATCACCGTAATTAATATCGTCATCAATGGATCCAGTGATGAGCACTGACCCTCCCGATTGTGTACGTAATACAAATGACCTATTTTTATTTTTTTGAATCGGTTCACTTTCTACTCTTCCCTCAATTATTGATTGTGTTATTAGTGGGGTTATTTTTATTTTTTGATACTGTAAGTATCCGTGGTAATAGAAAAAACCGACCGTAAAAAACAATAAAAAAATCGCGAATGATACGCGATTTTTCATACTATTTTTATAAAAGAATAATCCCCCAATACAACAAGCAACTATTGCATTTATAAAAAAATGAGTACCAAATGCACAGACAATTCCCACCACAAACCCTCCACAGAGATAGACTCCTATGGGCGTTTTCGATCGTCGTGGTTCTTTCTCCATTCTTCTATTTTTTTATGATCACCGGACAATAAGACGGGTGGCACATCCCATGATTTTGCTCCTTTTTGAGGGGTGAAAATTGCTGGGCGAGTATATACAGGAACCGAACCATTCTCCTCTTCAAGCGACTGACTCTTTTGAAGAAATCCGGGGATAAACCGCGAAATAGCTTCAATCGCCACCAGCGCCGGCAATTCGCCACCAGACAACACATAGTCACCAATAGACACTGATTCGTCGGCGATATACTGGGCAACACGTTCATCCACTCCTTCATACCGTCCACAAATAAACACTAACTGCGTACACTTGCTTAATTCTTGCGCATAAGTAGCGGTCAATTTTTTCCCTCGTGGTGACAATACTATCACTTTTTTTGTTGGTGTTTTTTTCTTGCGCAATTTACTGATTGCTTTATAGATTGCAGGCACCCCAATAACCATGCCAACCCCACCCCCAAATGGCTTGTCATCCGCGGCAAGATGCTCCCACTCTCCTTTTGTTTTTTTTCGTTCTACGTATTCTCGAATGTTATGCACTCGCACATCTATCAGGCCAGATGTGATTGCTTTTTTCATTAACGATTCATTGAGGTATGAGGAAAAAACCTCCGGAAAGAGAGAGAGGATGTCGAAATTAATTTTCGGTTTTTTGTGATGGATTTGTTTTTTCATTCTGACGTGATTGAGAAGCACCTAGTTGCGCAAGTGAAGCAGCAATTGCGTCTTTTAGTGTAGTGATGTCAACGGCATCTTTTGGTTTTTCATTTTCACTCTGATTATTTTTGCCACTCTCGTCTTTTATTTTTAATACATCGCGCAACGATGCCGGTGCGGATTGTTGGTATTTTTTTTCAATCTTTTGCGTGGCTATTATCGGCCGCGTGTTGTGTGGCGATACTGATGGCGCGGAGTGTTTACGTTCCTGCGATACTGCTTCCATCGGTTTTTTAATTACA
>CAZELH010000042.1:0-6202 GCA_964513095.1 uncultured Candidatus Saccharibacteria bacterium | reverse complement strand
AAACAAAACGGAGGTGTGCCAGAGTGGTCGAATGGGCCACACTCGAAATGTGGTAGAGGAGAAATCCTCTCGGAGGTTCGAATCCTCCCGCCTCCGCATATACAAAATAGACCGTCATTGGGCGGTCTATTTTGTTATCATGTCGAAAAGAGGAGGATGAGAAGAATCCGACCTACAATAATTTTGAATTGCGATTGCAATTCGTAGTGGAAGTGCCGACTATAGTCGGCCTCCCGCCTCCGCCAGTAGTTTTGAAAGGTGGGCATTGAAAAGTCCTTATTTTACGCTACATTTTCAGAACAAAATTTGATAAAATGAGTGAACCCTAAGGGGATTCGAACTTATGGCAAAATACGAAGCAAAAACTAAAGATAATAAATGTCCATTCTGCGAAATTGCAGAAGGTCGATTAAAGACGCCTGGCATATTTTGGGAAAATAACGAATTTATAGCTTTTCTCGCTATTGATCCAAATGCAGAGGGATTTTCGTGTATAATTCCAAGACAACATTTTGGAAGTGATGTTTTGAAAATGCCAGATGATGTTTTGCAAAGATTTATTCTTGCGTCAAAACAAGTATCTCAAATTCTTGAAAAATATTTTAATGATGTCGGTAGAGTAGGTTTAATGATGGAGGGAACGGGAATCGATCACGCTCATATTAAGCTTGTTCCCCTTCATGGCACGGAAAATTTAAAACGTGGGGAGTGGCAACAATTTCTCTCCGGGAAAGAATTTTGGTTCGAAAAATATGAAGGGTGGATTTCTTCTGGTAGCGGTCCGAAAGCTGATCCAGAAAAACTCCGCGTGTTGGCTGAAGGCCTAAAGAAAATACAGCTGTAAGAACATAGCCAATTGTAGCGGATTATAGCGGAAAGTCAGTTTGTGCAATGGAATGGCGAATTTTTATCGGCTCGGTTAGACATATTGATGTTTAATAGACTTTTTGAGCAAATTCAGGGATTTCGAACCATTCAGGTTTTTCCCTATAAAATTTCCTTAATTTTTGTATACTTTTACCAAGCTTGACGAAACTTAATCTGTTTTTAGGTTCAAAGTTCCGGCAATCGTCCCCGCATTAGATACTCTTCGAGAGTATCGAGCTAGAGTATCTTATGCCCTGAGTTTATCGAAGGGCAGGTTTTGGTTCGCCGTAGCTCGCTTCGAGCGCAGGCGACCTTTGCCTGGCTAAAATCTTGACTAAAACACCATGCATGAAAAAATAAGGATACACACTACTACCCATGAAATCTCCGGAATTTGAGCAAAAAGAAAAAATGCCAACTGAAGCAAAAATAATTTCCCCTGATACGTTGCTCGAGATAATATACAAAGGGAAATCCCTGCCACAAGATGAAAGATTTTTGTCAACAGAAAAAGGTGGCGTTTTTAAATACTTCAACCCAACAGATGTGGACGGCATGAACCGATTTTCAACAAAAAAATTATATCCAGTCATTGAAAGAGAAAATAAAATAGTCGGACTCGCAGAACTAGAACAAGATCCCCGTGACGAAAAAAATTATTGGATAAAATTCGTTTCGGTTGATCCGCAATACCAAAACAATGGCTATGCGTCACAACTACTTGCGAAGATTTTTGAATTCGCAAAAGAAAACAATTACTCACTCGAGCCATCATTCTACTCCCAGCAAGGATTAGAAAAGTTAAAAAACGTAATCGACAGACTCACACAAGAAACAGGAATAAAAATCATTCATCGGAAATAAGTAGGTGGATTTTTAAGTAAAAAAACACCGCGGCAAAACATGATACAATAGAAACACACACCAACATACCAATGGGACTCACACTAAAATCAACAGGAAAAATATTCGCCTCATTCATTGTCGGCCTCGTCGCAATTGTAGCGCTTATTTTTGGTACATTCTATGGCTACAATTTTATACAAGGATGGCGCACGCTCACGAAAGTAAACACGGCGCTCACATGGATAGAAAATTTCTATACGACACAAGATCGCTATCCCACAAAAGATGAGTTCAATCAACAATTTCCTAATTTTAGTGACATTGGTTCCCACGCGATATACAACGATGGCTATGGATCTTTAAGCCCCCAAACATATTCTTTAAGCTACAACCTAACACTCAAAAATGCCAAAGCTCCAGGGAATCCAAACTCTGGCTTTGGATATAGCGGTTTTTACACCGCATGGGCGTGCAAAAGACAATGGCCATTACTACCGAATATGTCGGATTCCAACAAAGCCGACATTTATATTGCGCACCCGTGGGGCTCACTCTTTGCTGATTTTTATACGGGACAAGTATACTTCCAACACTTTGATGGCAATAAATTAGTCGGCGAAAAAATTGTGGTGCTAAAAAATGTGCAACACCCTCGAATTTTTGGATCAGATAAAAAGGTAGTGATAACTCACGGAACAGACGTATACTCGTACGACTGGGACGGAGTAAAAATAGCTCTTTCAAATCCTCAAAAAATAGGGACGGTGCCTACCGGTTGCATAGATGGTAGCCACAACAGCGCGTACTAAAAACGCTATTTCTTCTTCCACCGCGGGGCAAACCGAATCATAAACGTGTACAAATTCGCCAAAATCAGGTTTACTCCCCTGCTTCGCATACTGGCATATGCGACCCTCTGAAATTCCTTGAGATCACTCCCCTCATAGCACAATTTTCCATTCGCAAAACACAAACTACAATACCGTTCATTTTCTCGCTTTCCGAGATCTTTAGAAAACGGCATCAAACAACTTTCGCAACTGTGTGATTTCATAATTACAGTCTAGCAAAAAATAAAAAAATCCGCCGAACAAGTATTGTATTCGACGGAAAAAACCCATAATTGCACTACGCGCAACAAGGATCTTGCGCGACGGTGCCAAAATAGTACTGACAAAAAGACTCCAACCCACCATCACGACGGATCACATGAGTACAACACCGATCACTGCGGTCATTATCCCATGTTCTAGTATCCATAAACGGCTTGATGAAAATTTGAAACGCGTTCGACTCTTTTGCCTGAAACGATTTCATCAAATCACCGAGTGCCGTATTATCGCATCCGCACCGTTGCAAATCTTCAATGCTGTACTTTATGCGATCAGGAAGCGTTGCTTGAAGAGCAGGGATATCGATACCGAACGCTGACGGAGAAAAATACCGATCTCCCATCCTAAAAATCCAGCCGATCGTTGCACAGTTAGGATCACCGCAGGGAAGCGGAGTAAAATCATCAAGAAAGATATCTCCGCCCGAATGCTCATTGAGCGCAAGAATAACGTCAGCCGTGGTAATCGGCTGAGGAAGTCCTCCACCAATTTGATAGACAGAAGGAACTCTCCCCGACAAAAACATCGGCTGAAAACTAATGCCGCGAATATGCTCGAATTGCAGTCCATACCGCACCGCATCCCACACATTTTTTAGATTCACCGCATTCACGGTCATAGCAAGCGTGAGAGGAAGTCCGATCTTGCCACACCGACGAATTGCTTTTTCGCGTATTTCGCGCAAATCAGCGCCCCGCAATTCACGCTGTCCTTCTTTTTGAGGGCCATCAAACTGGAGATACAGCTGAATCTTATCAAACCGACGGTACAAATCACCCATCCGACGAACAAATGCTTTGTCTCGCGCGAACCGAACACCATTCGTATTAATGAGCAGGTAATCAATCTGTGGATTGGTTCGAACCCATTCAACTAATCGAAAAAATTCGGGATGGATAGTGGGTTCGCCACCAGAAAATTGAAGAATTTCTATCTTCCCCTTTCTCGCAATAACATCGCTGACTCGGCCAACAATGTTATCGAAATCATAATACGACAAGTCTTGCCCATGGACGCCCACGGGAGAATCAGCAAAACAGGTAGGGCACGCGAGATTGCACGAATCAACAATCTCAATAAGTGCCAAGCAGGTAGAAAGTTTCTCAACGACTCCGACTCTTGTCTCATCAAGCGCGTTAGTGCCAAGATACCCTTCCTTTCCTACTCCGCCAACAGGGGCACAGGTAGGCCCACACCCACAAGAAGCATTGCGTGGATTCCCCTGAGCTAACCAGTAAAAACGGGCATCCGAAGCAATAACGAATTCTTGCGTACCATGACAGGGACAATGACGACGCAGGAACACCTGTTCGCGACCGTCATGCATGCGTTTCACCACTTCGGCGGGTTTTGGCTTTCGACAGACAGTGCACCGGCTTATCGTCTGTTTCAAAATCACTTCAGCGGGCTGAATTTTCAAAGATCTCATACAAACTCCTTTTGGAAAAAACTACGAACAAGAACACAGTATCAGAAAAAACATAGTATGCAAAACGAGAAATAAAAAGTACTAGAAAAAATTAACCTCTCAAAAGAAGAAGACAAAAACCAAACCCGATAACAAAAAAGAGAACGACAATGAACAATAAACCCAAAAGAGATTTTAGAATGCGTTCACCGTACGATTCATGCGGAAAAACAAGAGAGCTGATGACATAAGAAAAAATGGGGATGAGAAGAAGAGGAAAATAACCAGTAAAAAATTCTAACGAGGGAATAAGCGTAAGAAGAATAAAAAACAAAATATAAAAAAGAAGGCCCGAAGCAAGAACAATAGGAATATACAAAAAGAAACTAACACTCTTTCGAGGAGGCGCAACAACAACCGGCTCAGATGGGACAAGGGGCTCAACGGGTTTTTGTTCTTCCATACAATTTATACGATACCCCTACGATACCATATTTTCTTGTATCGAGAAAGAAGAGCGACTGCATAAGAGACAATGCCTAAAAAAGAGGCGACGCCAATAGCAGAAATACCAAATACCAATGGGTGTGTTGGTTTTATAAATTCTATAAAAAATCGAAAGGTGAGATAAAAAATAATGAACAACCGAAAAAGCACACCATCAAAAAGAACAGTTTTTTTCTGAATAGTCCTTAACACAAAAAACAAACAAATTAAAAACAGTATTTCATACAAAGAAGTAGGGTGCCGAGGGATTCCATCACCCTGATTAAATGCCCACGGCAAAGAAGAAGGATTTCCGACAGTACCATCAACGACACCCGTCAACAGACAACCAATGCGACCAACAATTAACGCAACGATAATAGGAAACGTGAGCAAATCTCCTGTTGATTTTTTTATGCCCATACACCACTTTCCTATCTCAACTCCAATAATTCCACCCAAAATCCCACCAACAACGGTACTACTCGCATAGTAATAGAAAAGCGTAGGAGGATGAAAAAATAAATACGGATTTTCAAGCGAACCAAGAATTCGCGAACCAAACAATGACCCAATAGCAGCGCTCAATAAAATAAAAAAACGCTGATCTTCGGAAAGAAACCCTCGTTTCTTGTGCAAAAAAGAATAGTATAAAAAACCGCCGTAATACGCCAAAAGATCAAACAATAAATGCGCTGAAATACTAAAAGCGCCAAAATGAAAATACACAGGGAACGTCATTGATTTTGATAGTATCACGAAACGATAAGGAAATATATAAAAAGGTGAAATAAAATAGCGAGTGAGATAGTATTACACATATACGGTTATAAAAATTTCCTTATCAATACTATGACTCAAAAAACACTGCTGGCAATCGTAGGAGGAGGTCTGGTACTCATAATAGCTCTGTTGGCTATCCTTTTTTTCGTAAACCCTAAAAAAGCGCCTATTGTGGAAGCACCAACACAAAATACAACCGGCCAAACGACAACCACAAGCCAAACAACGCCAAAACCGACAAAGAACCCCGACCCAAGCGTCTCTCCGGGACAACCCGCGAAAATCGGCTATAGCCTCGCCGATGTGGCAAAACATGAGAGCGCCCAAAGCTGTTGGACAGCAATAAATAGCAACGTCTACGACCTAACGGCATGGATAGCCCAACACCCCGGAGGCGAAGAAGCAATTTTAAGCATTTGTGGCAAAGATGGATGATCTGCCTTTAACGACCAGCATAGCGGTCAACGCAGACCAGAAAGCACCTTGGCAACGTTTAAAATAGGTGCACTTACCCCATAAATATAAAAAACGGGATAAAATAAAGACTCGCGACCCACAAAAAGCGAGTCTTTATTTTTATCGCCAAATCCCCTACAATAACTCTCGTAATACCTGTAATGGGCCGTTAGCTTAGTTGGTAGAGCGCCTCGTTTGCAACGAGGAGGTCACCGGTTCGAATCCGGTACGGTCCACTCGACTC
>CAZELH010000041.1:0-6347 GCA_964513095.1 uncultured Candidatus Saccharibacteria bacterium | reverse complement strand
GTGGTAGAGCAGTGCTTTCATAAGGCATTGGTCGCAGGTTCGATCCCTGCCGTTGGCACTCTTTTTCTTTTTACTCTTTGAGGGTTTTATCTTATAGTATAGACATCTCTTATGGATATTCAGGTATCAACTATTGAACGGTTGGTGAGCGATGCTTCTGTAGCCATCGCCTCTGCTTCTTCTTTGGCTGATTTGGAAGTCCTTCGCGTTGCGTATTTGGGTCGCCAAGGAGCGCTGACGGTGATTTTGAAGGGACTAAAAGATTTGTCTGATACTGATAAAAGAATTATTGGTCCGGTTGCGATTTCTGCGCGTACCAGCATTGAAACTGCTCTTACTGAACGACGTGTTGCTCTTTCAAAAAAATCTTTGTCCGTTGATTACACAACCCTTCCCGCGCGACGTTCTATCGGGCATGTTCATCCACTTGCTCGGATTTGCGATGAGGCAGTTTCTATTTTTCGAGACCTTAATTTTTCTGTTATCGAAGGACCGGAGGTTGAGAGCGAATATTATAATTTCGATGCGTTAAATATTGCTCCGAATCATCCGGCGCGTGAAATGTGGGACACCTTTTGGATTGCACAAGAAAAAAGCATCGTTGATCCAAGGAAAAAAATGTTGTTGCGTACTCACACCAGTCCAATGCAAGTGCGATTTATGGAAACTCACAAGCCACCATTTCAGATTGTTGTTCCGGGGCGCGTGTTTCGATATGAGGCAACCGATGCTACCCATGAAGTGAATTTTTATCAACTTGAGGGATTGATGGTTGGTCCGTCTATAACGCTCGCGAATTTTAAATTTATCATCGAGACTTTTTTTCAAAAGTTTTTCGGTGATTCGATAGAATTTCGCTATCGTCCGAGTTATTTTCCGTTTGTGGAGCCTGGTTTAGAGGTTGATATTCGGGTACCGGGGAAAAAGGGGAATCAGTGGTTGGAGGTCATGGGGGCGGGAATGGTTCATCCACGCGTGTTTGAGTACGCCCATTACAATCCCAATGAATTACAAGGATTTGCGTTTGGAATTGGCATTGATCGACTCCTTATGATCAAGCATGAAATTCCTGATGTGCGAATGTTGTATTCGGGTGATTTACGAGTCGTAAAACAATTTTAAAATACTATGAACGAACAATTCATCAATCAACCAAGACAAGAAAAGGATAAATATGTTTTGGAAATAAAAAGCGCAGTTGAAAATTTTTTGGGCCAAGATTTAGATGAGCAAAGTTTTAATGAAGGGGAGTTGGAAGATATCGATCTCAAAATATGGAGCAAGTACAATCATTTTAAGGAGCAGGCTGAAAATGGACTTATTGATCGTGTTGAGTGGGATAAATTTTTAGTAGACTTTCAAAGCTACAAGGAGAGTAATGCCAACAAAAGCAGAAAGATTTTCATTGATACAGTATTTCAGGGAATTGTAGATCTTATGGAAAAAACAGAACCCAATACCAAGGTTGATATCTCTCCCGAAGTAAAAAAATCTTTAGAAAACATGAGTGAGAATGCAAGGAATCAAGAAGCAGCCATTCGATTTACAACAGAGGCATTGCAAAGAAATAGAGAAAAAAACATAGAGCCAACGATAGTTGAGTTGCAAACAAACTATCCAAATATTAATTTCGACAGCGAAATTGCATTAAAAAAAGAACGCGAATCCAAAGAAGAGTTATTAAGATCGGAAGAAGAATTACGAAAGGCGGGATTCGACTCAGAGAAGACCAACTAATATATGAAATTCTCGTATTCATTACTCAAAAAAATATATCCAAAAATTCCACCTATCGCGAAGGTGGCGGGGTTGTTGCCTTTGCATGTTTTTGAAGTTGAAAGCGTTGAGGGGGATGTGTTCGATGTAAAAATACTTCCCAATAGATATAGCGATGCCGCTTCTCATGTTGGATTAGCGCGAGAAATCGCCGCTATTGTCGGTGCGCAATTTTCATTTGATTTGCGAACTATAAAAAATAAGCCTGTTAAAAAAGGAAAAGTTTTGGTTTCTATTCAGGATAAAGCTTTTTGTACGCGATATAGCGCTCGATATTTCGAGACTTCCAAATCAATACCTTCTAGTCCTTTGTGGATGCAGAAGATTTTGAGTAGTTGTGGAATTCAATCTATCAACGCATTGGTTGATGTTACTAATTACACGATGCTGGTAACTGGACAGCCTTTGCATGTGTTTGATTTCGATCGCATGGCAAAAAATAAAAAGGGAGCGTGTGAGATTATTGCGCGAAATGGTGTTGGGGGGGAAGTTATGCTAACGCTTGATGGTCGGGAAGTTGCCGTTTCTGGTATTCCTGTTATTGCCGATGGTGTCCAACCGTTGGCTTTGGCTGGTATAAAAGGTGGCGCTCATGCGGGGGTAACTACTGATACTCGACGATTTATTCTTGAGGCGGCGACATTTAATGGCCCTTCAATATTCCGCGCCTCTCGAGCTCTAGGCATTACCACTGATGCATCTGTTCGTTTTTCTCATGACATTTCTAGTAGCTTAGTGGAAATGGCGAGTGATTTTGCTACCAATTTATATACTGAGCTTGGCGCTGTTTTTTTGGATAGTGTTGATAGTGATTATTCAAAAGAATCTCCAAGAACTATTGCATTTGACCCTTCTGCTTATCAAAAATTGATCGGTACTTCCGTGTCTGCATCTGACGCATCTAGTATTTTTAAACGATTGGGATTTGGTGTCTCGCCACTGCCTGCTTCGGTGATAAAAAAGTTTTCGCCAAAATCATTTTTGGTAATGGTGCCCGTGTGGCGTCGCGATATTTCCACTTTACCTGATTTGTGCGAGGAGTTGGTTCGGATTATTGGCGTGGCGAGTGTACCTGCCATTCCTCCGGTTGTTTCGCTTGCGCATCCCGTTACTGATGATGTTGTTGTCGCGCAAGGACAGGTTCGAACTATTCTTGGTAGGTTGGGTTTTGATCAAGTGTATACCACTTCTTTTGTGTCGCGTGTCCAGACAGAATTTTCTTTTTCCTCGACAATTTTTGGAGATAGTCAAAAACCTGTTGAAGTCGCAAATCCTATTTCTTCGGAAAAGAATTTTTTGCGAACCAGTTTATTGCCCGGTTTATTAGTCGCAAGCGCTTCTAATGTTCGTTTTTATGAAAGTGCTTCTTGTTTTGAGATTGGACATGTGTGTGCTTCTGTTGCTGGTCGGATTGATGAGGCGGTATCGGTGGCGTTTGTTTCTTATCATAAAAAAACGCCAGTGCTTATTCGAGAAATTAAGGGAGCGTTGGAAGAGCTATTTTCTTCTTTTGGTATCACCGATTATTCCATTTCTTCTGATGGAAGTATTGCTGTTGGTGGTGATAGGGTGGGTGCTCTTGTTCATACGAGTCTTGAGGATGATGTGTGGATGAGTGGGTGCGAAATTAACCTTTCTGTTCTTGTTGAATCAGTATCATCGACGCGCGCATTTACCCCTTTTGCGAAATTTCCTTCCATTGTTCGAGATATTTCATTCCTTGTTTCCCGCGATCATGGCATTGGGGAGATTGCTGATGCTTTGTATCAAGCCGGACAAGATCGTTTTTTGAGCGATGTTGATCTTATTGATGAATATGTCGACGAGGTTCGTTTTTCCGGTAGTGTTAGCTTGACGTTTCGATTAGTTTTTTCTTCTGAAGAACGGAGTTTGACGGATGAAGAAGTGAATGTGGCGTGTGAGTATATACAAAAAACAGTAGCTGGTCTTTTTTCCGCGCAGATTCGGTAGATTATTTTAGTATGACATCTCTTATTCCTCGCGAAATACAACAAATTGGATACCTGCTTGAGACCGCAGGGTATCCCGCATACCTTGTTGGTGGGTGTGTGCGCGATTTATTACAAGGTTTACATCCTAAGGATTGGGATATCACTACCAGCGCTACTCCGGAAATTATCCAAGAGATTTTTCCTGACAGCGTGTATGAAAATTCGTTTGGGACGGTTGGAGTAAAAACCCGATCCGAAGATCCAACGGTAGCGGTTGTTGAGGTCACAACGTTTCGCGTGGAAAGTGAATATAGCGACGGTCGTCATCCTGACGCTGTGTCGTTTGCTTCTACTATTGAAGAAGATCTTAGTCGACGTGATTTTACCGTGAACGCAATGGCTATTCGCTTGGCTGATTGTGCGAGTGATGATTTTGATATTGCGCAGTGCGTGGTTGTTGATCCGTACGGCGGTCAAACTGATATGGAGAAAAAAATTATTCGTGCGGTCGGCGATCCTTTGCAGAGATTTAGCGAAGATGGATTGCGATTAATGCGTGCGGTGCGCTTTGCAATGCAATTGGGTTTTATCATTGAGGCGCATACTCGATCAGCGATTATTGAGCGTGCTAATTTGTTGGGCGCGATTGCACCGGAGCGTATTCGTGATGAGCTTACGAAAATAATTATGACGCCACGTGCCGATGCCGGTATTTATCTATTGGAAGAATTGGGATTGCTTACTTTTATTTTACCGGAGCTTCGTGAGGGGATTGGGTGCGGTCAAAACAAGCATCATATTTATACGGTGTTTGAACATAATGTGCGTGCGCTCGGGTACAGTGCTCGTGAAAATTATTCCCCTGTGGTTCGCATGGCGAGTTTACTTCACGATGTGGGTAAGCCTCGTTCAAAGCGAGGTGAGGGTCCGGATTCCACATTTTATAATCACGATGGGATTGGAGGGAAGATGGTCATTACCATGCTTGATCGATTGCATTTTCCTCGAGATTTCGTAAAAGCTGTTTCGCATTTGGTGCGATACCATTTGTTTTACTACAACGTGGGTGAGGTTACTGAAGCAGGGGTGCGTCGATTTATTGCGCGCGTGGGAGAGGATTCTATTGATGATTTATTTAAAGTACGAGAAGCGGATCGGATTGGTTCGGGAGTTCCAAAAGCTGTGCCGTATAAAGCGCGACATTTGCAATTTATGATTGATAAAGTACGTCGCGATCCAATTTCTGCCAAAATGTTGGCGCTTACGGGAGCAGATGTGATGCGTATTGCCGACATTGCTCCTTCTCCGCGCGTGGGAATGCTTTTAGCGGCACTTCTTGAGGAGGTGTTGGAAGATCCCGCGCGTAACACTTCTGATTATTTAGAAAATAGATTGCATGAATTGGCAGAATTTTCGGATGCGCAATTACAAGAGATGGCTACCCATGCGAAACAAAAAGTAGCAGAGGCGGAAAGTGGACTTGAAGCAGAGATTAAGAAAAAACATTTTATTACTTAAGTAATGGATATTCGTATAAAACGATTTTCAAAAGAGGTGCCACTTCCGCAGTATCACACTGCAGGGGCAGCTGGGTTTGATTTGGCGGCTCGTGAACGAGTCGAGATTCCCGCTGGTGCCGTTGGATATGTACCACTGAATGTGGCGGTCGAGACTCCATCTGGATATTTTTTGCTTATTGCCGCACGCAGTTCGACGCACAAAAAAGGACTGATACTCGCGAATGGTATCGGGATTGGGGATTCTGATTTTTGTGGAGATGGCGATGAATATAAAGCGGCGTATTTTAATTTCACTTCTACTCCTGTGGTTGTGGAAAAAGGAGATCGGATTGCGCAAGGGGTATTTGTAAAATATGAAACCGCCCAGTGGAGTGAAGTTGATGTGATGGGGAATAAGGATCGTGGCGGGTTTGGAGGTACGGGGGCGAGATAGAATGTAATTTTTTATAAAAATAAATTCACCCCGCATGAAAATTCATGCGGGGTGTGTTGGTTAGTCCTCCCAATAAGCGATTACTCTTTCGGTTGTTGTTTTGCTATTTTTTGTTATTTCTTTAAGAAAGTGCCGATTTTTTTTATCATAATGAGCATCGGAAAATGTACTTATAGAGAAGTTGATAGAGGTGCCCTCCTCTACATCGCTTGCAATTTCCCTCATTGTTTCGAGTATGTCCTCGGGTATTACTCCTTGGTATTCTTGCAAGGACGAACTTTCCCACCATTGCGGATATTCTTGCGTGAAATAACAATCATTCACCACTTTTAGTATCGCGCCTGTTACAATAAAAATTATCATACCAGCCATCATGGAAAGAACAAAAATCTCAAATAGTTCGGCAACACCGGCTTTACTTGCTAATCCTATGATTATTATCGCTGTGGCTGCTATCGTTCCTATAATTGTTGCTGTTGTGATTATTCGTCTTTCCGAATTTTCTGATTTCTTGGCGACTTTTTCTTGGTAGGTCTCCTGTATTATTTCTTGATATTTTTCAACATTTCTCCATGGGATACAGGGAAAGCCATCTTCTCCTTTTTCGATTACTATCAAATCTTCTTTCGTCATTCCAGTAAGAAGAAAATTCTCTGGGTTCAGGTA
>CAZELH010000040.1:0-6407 GCA_964513095.1 uncultured Candidatus Saccharibacteria bacterium | reverse complement strand
TCACGGGTATCACGACTAACACCAACCCGCACTACAGAACTAAAGTATCGAGGATATCCAGTTACTAGTGCTATTCGATATCCCGGAATAGCAACGATAGGCGTACCGGCAACAGGGTCAAGGGCACCAGAACGCCATCCCGCCGGCAAATGATAATACGAAGAAAAAGAAAACTCTGGAGTCAATGTTTTTGGATATCGCAACTCAAAACCATGCTCGCGATTAGAGTACGTTGCCCATGATGCGGGGACAGAATCATCTAGAGTAGGAATCTCTGATCGATGGTAATACCTTAAAATACCACCGGCAATAATAGCGCACACCACAAAAAACGATGCAATAATTGAAAGTTTTTTAGTCATAATTAGTCTATCTCTATATAATACAGTATAATAAAAATCCTAAGAGACACATCGCAAAAAATTCCATGGATTACTCAAAAATAGCCCAACAATCATCAATTGACGCGGTAACCACAACGCTTACAAAAGGAAACATCGCTGTCCATGCGGTCGCAACAAAACAAGAAGCATTACAAAAAATCAAAGAATTAATTCCGGAAAACGCTGATGTCATGACGGGATCATCGCGCACACTTGATGAAATTGGCTTTACCGACCTTCTCAAATCAGGCACGCATACATGGCACAACGTGAAAGAAGCAATCCTCAAAGAAACAGACCCTAACAAACAAACCATACTCCGCAAGCAAAGCGTTCTCGCAAGTTATTTTTTAGGGAGCGTACACGCGGTAGCAGAAACAGGCGAAGTAGTCATCGCGTCAGCATCGGGTAGTCAAATTCCATCCTACGCATTTACCAGCGACAACGTCATTTGGGTTGTTGGAGCGCAAAAAATCGTACCGACATACGCCGATGCAATACATAGATTGGAAACATACGTATTCCCACTCGAAAATGAACGAATGAAAAGTACGGGTGCTCCGGGAAGTTCGCTAAGCATGGTACTTACGTTTCACAAATCGATCATGCCGAACCGTCATATACACATGATTATCGTCAATGAAACACTCGGATTTTAAATAAAACACACAGCACTTTTTACACGGCACCATGAATACTCATAAAATACCGACAGCAAAAACAATACTCACCGCAGGGTGTGTAGGATTAGTATTTTCAATACTTATAAACAGTCTTATTCGATTTGTAACGATTTCACTCGTAGACGTCTCCCCCAAATTTATCCCCCTTTCAATTTCGGCGCCCATCATTTTTACAATCGCGGGAGTGCTCGGTGCAGTTATTGTATTTTGGATAGTTGCACGTAAAACAAAAAATCCTAAAAAAATATATTCGCGAATTGCATTTATCGTACTCCTCCTTTCAATCATTCCCGATCTGCTCTTTTTAAGCGATCCAAATGCATCAGAAAACGGTGCTAATCCAGTAACGGTATCAGCGTTAATTTTGATGCACATCGCCACCTATCTCATTATTGTCCCCCTCTTAAAACAAACGCTCTCCTCAAAACAAAAAGGCCTCTAACGCCCCCTTGCCTCGCCTCGCCGAAGTCCCGCTTGTAAGCAGGACGAAGGCAGGTCATTCCGGCCTCCTTTGTCATTCCCGCGCCGCGCCCTTCCGTAGCTTTAGCGAAGGAGGGCAGGCGGGAATCTATTTCTTAATCCGCAATTCTCAATCCTCAATTTCTTTCCGCCATCCGCCAACTGGCGGAGGCGGATTAACCCGTTAATCCGTTAACCGGAGTCGCTTTTTGCGACTCTAATAGTGACAAAAAACGAGCTATCTGGTATGATTTTTCTACATGGCAGAAGAACCTTCAACAAGCTTCCACGGATTAGGTATTGCGCCCGCGATCATGAGTATTCTCACGCGGGCCGGTTTTGTAAAACCAACCCCAATTCAACAACAATCCATTCCGGTAGCATTGGAAGGAAAAGACGTAATGGGTATCGCCCAAACCGGTACCGGCAAAACACTCGCCTTCGGCATTCCTCTATTACAACACCTACTCTCAAACAATGATGGGGCCGGCCTCGTGATCGTCCCCACCAGAGAACTCGCCACTCAAGTCGCCGAATCATTCGACACGGTCGCTCGTCCATTAGGTATTTTAAGCGCCACATTAATCGGGGGCGAACCAATTTACAAACAAATTCGCCAACTTTCTCGAAACCCGCACGTCTTAATTGGCACCCCAGGCAGAATTATCGATCACTTAGACCAACGAACAATTTCGCTATCAGGAGTCAGTATTTTAGTACTCGATGAAGCAGACCGAATGCTCGACATGGGTTTTGCACCGCAATTAAAAAAGATTTCGGAAAAATTAACGGCGAACCGCCAGACCATGTTGTTTTCCGCAACAATGCCAGACGAAATAGTGGCATTGGCTCGCAACTATTTAAAAATGCCCGTACGAATTGAAGTCGCTCGAGCCGGAAGTACCGCCGCCACTATTACCCAAGAGTTATTTTTCGTACCACAAGAAGCAAAACCACAATTACTCGGCTTACTCCTTGAAAAATACAAAGGATCAGTCCTCGTATTTTCTCGTACAAAATTCGGCGCCAAAAAAATTGCACTTGCAGTACGTGCATTAGGACACACCACATCAGAAATTCACGCTAACAGGTCACTGCCACAACGCCGTGAAGCACTCGATGGATTCAAAAAAGGACGCTACCGCGTATTAATCGCAACCGACATCGCCGCTCGAGGCATCGACGTCAGTAACATCGAAGTCGTCATTAACTACGATCTCCCCGACAACCCAGAAGACTACGTGCATCGCATTGGACGCACTGGACGCGCTGGCGGTACCGGACACGCAATCTCATTTGCTCGTCCAAACGAACGACATGACGTCGCCACCATCGAGCGACTCATTCGCACCGCCCTTCCTGTTTCAAAACTTCCAACACCAATGGAACACATGAACACATCTTTTTCATCTGCGCCATCATTTGGAAATCGTGGAAGTCGTCCCTCATATCAAAATCGCGGAGGATTTGGAAGAACCGGCGATAATAATCGTGGAGGATACGCGGGAAACAGATCGTACGGCGGTGGAAATAGTAGCTCACAAGGCTCACGAGGACCGGCACGACCATACAGACGAGATGGTGGATCTGGCAGTAGCACAGGAGGCGCCTCTCGCGGACAATTTTTCCGCCGTGGCCCCGCCCCATCGAGATAGCTACAAATCTTTAATCTATAAATAATCGCCTATAGACTACTGATACTTAAAATAATATCTGTATCAAACACTGTTGACGGATAATCACCACGGACAACTTCTAAAACAGTAGTTTTATTAATTGGAACAAGAACAGAGGATTCAGCTACCGGTCCATCTCCACGAAAAGGCTTTATATACATTGGTAATCCTCCACTAGTTATCGTATTTTTCCCAAATATCCCACTCAATCGTTGTTTTTCCAAATTAGTTGCAGCAAGCACCTTAACCTCACTTACGGAATCCGGATAAAAATTTTCGGTTCCCCAATACCATTCATTATTATATCTTTGCACCCACCACCACACATTATCCTTAAAAGCAATTTTAGTAGTCGGACTCAATAATATATCACCAGCTGTACCCTTTATAATTTTAATGGGGTAAGTAACGGCATATGAAGCACCATTGGGCAATGTATGATTACCACTTACTTCCAATAGATCCTGACTTTTTTGATCAACTTTCCAGTCATTTGGATATGTGAAGCTAAATCCGTATTGTTCATTCTTATAGATCTGCCATTTATTGTCTTTTGGGTTGGAAGTTGAAGTTTGTGTAGCTATTTTTACTACTGCATCTGATGATTGTTCTTGCGATTCCTGAGACGATTGCGATGATACGTTATTTTTATACTTTATTCCATATACAAAAAGCAACCCCAAAACAACAACGGAACAAGCAATGAAAAATATTCTGTAAATCATATACAACCATTCTAGCATCTACTCTATATTATGCTATTCCGCCGTGGCCCCGCCCCATCGAGATAAAAAGGGACAAACAATCTATTTTATTAAAGATCCCGATGGATATCTCTTACACTTTTATCAGGATATGGAGATAAAACGAATCTAGTATTCCTCCCAAGATAGTATTCTCGCATCAATCCATCTACCGGATTGATCTTCGCAATATTTTAAATTTAACGGCCGTGATTCCAACAAACGCAAATAAAATCGACGATCCCTTTTGCACCGCAAATCTGTTTCGATCTGATTTTTTGTATACCAATCAAATCCTTTTGTGATAGCAAGTTCGTGTCCCTCAGGTACTTCAATTCGAAAGACATCCCCCATTAATTCCACCTCACCATTCTGTTTCGTAATAACATCTACAAATGATCCGAAAGGCTTTTCTGTACCAACATATTCGTTGCCAAGAATGTCTGCTATTTTTTGAGAAACAGCATCCCTAGGAACACCGGGAATAGAAAAAATTTCATACCCTTCCGCATGCTGAATCGTCTCTAGCAAAATTTTTTCTCCACAAATAATTGCTAAAATACAAACTTCTTTGCGCTCTTTTGATTTCATAAATTAATTAATTCGAACCTATCCGCCATTATACCCTTCCTTCCCAAAGCTGCGGGACCTGGATTCGAACCAAGATACCTGCTTCCAGAGAGCAGTGTCCTACCATTAGACGATCCCGCAGTATCGTCTTGATGGTACTGAAAAAACACCAAAAAATCAATCAAAAATCATCGACTGGCCTTCCAAAAATCAATCATTTTTTGAGCAATGGGTGAAAGTGGTTGAGGAAGATGTTCCGGCAAAAACCATCGCGCTTCCAAAATTTCCGATTCTTGAATGACAATATTCTTGTTAGGCGCATCACCGGCAAAACAATAGATCGTATCTTTTTTATACTCCTCCGTACTCACCAACGTCCCAATGGGTCGTATTGAAACTAACTCAATCCCCACTTCTTCCTTCACCTCTCGTCGCGCCGCGTGTTCAGACGCCTCGCCTTTTTCGATCCGGCCACCCGCAAACGTCCATCGACGTTTGCCATAATTATTTCGAATCATCAAAACTTCCCCACCACACGAAACAACACACTTTGCCCCCGCTGTTTCTGGCCGAAACAAAAACCAATACACACGGTAGCAAAACAGGAGAATTTTATAATACATCTGTCGGAACATATTCGGTAAGTATATCAAAAAACCGCCAAGTAGATACTGGGGCGGTTTTTTGATAGAAAAATATTCTTCTTCAATTACCTCTCACTTAGCGAAGGACGATATCCCATGTATGGGCACTACCATCATCAAGGGTAACACGCAACGTGTTTGTCCCAACATTCACCTGTTTCGTTGAGAAGTTAAAGATATACTGACCACCTGAAACATCGTAACGGAAGTAGTTAAGAGTATTCGAGCCACCACTTGAAACTGCCGGCGTTGAACCAACCCAGAGCTGAGCAACCGCTCCTGAAACTGGATTGCCGTCAACATCAAGGAGTTGGAATTTTACCGGTATCGTACTTGTTTTCTTGAAATCAGTTCTGCTAATTATTAACGGCGACTTGAATCCAACAAAAGTGTAGGCAACAACGGTATACGAAAGAGAAACAGTAGAGCTATTCCCTACCACATCGGTGCCCACTACACTGAAATTCTTGCTTCCTAATGAAGCGGTATTGATATTCGCGCCATTTGCGACAGTCCCTACACATGAAGCAATTCCCGAACCATTATCGATACAACCATAATTTGCTGAAACAAGTTGGTGAAGAGTGTAATTTTTGGCAACAGGCCTTGTGATGGCTACTGCAGGCGCCTTGGTATCCACTTTGTTACCCGCTACCGGTCCAGCAGTCGTACAGTTACCCGACACATCGCATACGTTTCGCGAATCAGTTACTGCATTGGCATCTTCGGTATTTGGTCCGACAGAAGTTACAAGATCAAACGAGCTGTCGCCAACACTTGAAAGCCCCGAACCACTATCAGTGGCGGTACAAGCGATAGAAACATTGCCATTATGCCACACGCCATCCGCACTAGCACACGTTACAACTGGAGCGGTAGTATCCCGTACAATCACCTCAAAGAAAGAGCTGGCGACATTACCATGACTATCAGTAGCGGTACAAGTTACATGGGTATCACCCAACGGAAATACTGAACCGGATGCAGGAACACATGATACAGGAACCACTCCATCCACCAAATCATTCGCAGTTGGATTGGTGTAGGTAACCACCGCACCGGTTGGACCGGTAGCTTCTTCCACCACATTACTTGAAGAAGTAATTTCAGGTGGTGTAGTGTCAGCAATCAATATCTCAAACTGAGTCTCTGCTGAATTTCCGTGAGCATCTACTGCGGTACAGGTTACTTGGGTGCTCCCCAACGGAAATACTGAACCGGATGCAGGAACACATGATACAGGAACCAC
>CAZELH010000039.1:0-6477 GCA_964513095.1 uncultured Candidatus Saccharibacteria bacterium | reverse complement strand
CTCCCATATCAATATGAATAAAAACGCCGGATTATACCTTACTTTTATTATCCTTTTTGCAGTCGCAGCGGGCTTTTTTGTCTACCCAACGGGATTGGGGGCAAAATATCGTCCGTGGAAATTAGGTCTTGACCTCGTCGGAGGAACGCACTTGGTGTATGAAGTCGATACGAGCAAGATAAAAGACAGTGATCGCGATTCGGTCCTTGCCGGTCTTCGTGATGTGATCGAACGTCGGGTAAATTTATTCGGCGTATCCGAACCACAAATTTATGTGGCAAAATCGGGAGAGAAAGCGAACTTAGTTGTTGAGCTCGCTGGAGTCAAAGATGTAAAGCAGGCGATTGCGTTAATTGGAGAAACGCCACAATTGGATTTCCGTGAAACGGAGCAAAACGGCACCAGTACGAATTTTATCCCTACCAACCTTGATGGTCGCTACGTAACCAGCGCCGCACTGGCATTCGATCCAACCACTGGCGCTCCACAAGTCGCGATTACATTCAATAGTGATGGCGCAAATATTTTTGAACGAATTACGGAAAAAAATATTGGACGACCAGTAGGAATTTTCTTGGACAATCAGTTGATTGAATTGCCAACGGTCCAACAGAAAATTGTCGGAGGTAGCGCTGTCATTACCGGTAAGTTTACGATTGCGCAAGCAAAGTCATTGGTGGAGCGATTTAACGCGGGCGCATTGCCAGCGAGCATCACCCTCATTAACCAACAAACAGTCAGTCCGGTGCTCGGCGCTAATTCATTGCAGAAAACCTTACTGGCAGGTGCGCTCGGCACCTTGCTTGTGATGGCGTTTATGATTGTGTACTACGGTTGGTACGGATTGTTTGCTTCGCTCGCACTACTTATCTACATAGCCGTTACCGCTGCTATTTTCAAAGGAGTGCCAGTAACAATGAGCTTGGCCGGTATTGCCGGATTTATTTTAACTATCGGTATGGCAGTAGACGCGAACGTGCTTGTTTTTGAACGAATGAAAGAAGAGGCAAAACGAGGGCTTTCAAAGCAAGCTTCAATAGTGGAGGGTTTTCGTCGCGCATGGCCTTCGATTCGCGACTCCAACACCAGTACGATGATTACTGCGTTTATTCTCTACTTCTTCACTTCTAGCTTCGTGCGCGGATTCGCACTAACGCTCTTTATTGGTGTGGTTACGAGTTTGTTTAGTGCCATCACCACAACGAGATTATTCCTTACTGTTTTTGCTGGACGATCCTCATCACGCTAACTACTACTATGATAAATATTTCTTCTTATAAAAATTTCTACATCGGTCTTTCGGGGCTTTTAGTTGGTCTGGCGATTGTGGTGTCTTTGGTGTTTGGATTCCATCAGGGGATTGATTTTACTGGAGGAACACTCTGGCAATTTACCGCACAGCAAACTGACGGCGCACCTGTTTCTCCTGATGCGATAAGCGCTTTTTTTGCGGAAAAATTAAAGATCGTCGATGCTAAAGTTTCTCAAACAGGCAATGAAGGCGAGTTTATTGTTCGATTTGCACCCATTGAAGAATCAAAACACCAAGAATCATTTGGATTGTTGAGGTCAAGCTTTAAAGGATTTAACGAATTAAGTTTTTCATCAATCGGCCCTTCAGTTTCAGCAGAATTAAAAACAAATGCGTTGTGGGCAATACTACTTGTACTCTTGGGTATTTCAGCATATATCGCGTTTGCATTTCGAAAGGTTTCATATCCGGTGTCTTCGTGGCGCTATGGATGGATCACGTTAATTACCTTGTTTCACGACGTTGCAATTCCTGCCGGTGTATTGGCAGTGTTAGGTAGATATAAGGGGATAGAGATTGATACGAACTTTATCGTAGCGTTGTTGGTGGTAATGGGATTTTCAGTACATGACACTATTGTTGTGTTTGATCGTATTCGTGAAAATTTGAATGTATTGCGTGGTAAATCAAGTTTTTCTGAAGTGATAAATATAAGCGTAAATCAAACATTGGCTCGCTCCATAAACACCTCATTTACACTTATTTTAGTATTGATTGCACTTCTCTGGCTTGGTCCCGCCAATCTGCATTTCTTCGTACTCACGCTCCTAATCGGAGTAACAACCGGTATCTATTCTTCGGTATTTGTGGCGAGTCCGCTCTTGCTCGTGTTTGGTGGCTCGAAGGTGACGAAATAGCATTTGTCAAAAAAATTTGACAGATTTGTATCGATATTGTTTTATGGTTCTTGACTTATAAAGCCTTTACCTTTATAATGAGTCTTATACATATTCAATTATATAAACCCTTTTAATCATGCCTACGAATTCTTCAAATGATTCATTCAGCGGCCTTTTTAATACCCTGAGCGTTCGCCAACAGGAAGTGATTAAAAACCGTTTCGGTTTAAACCCAAAACAAAACCCAGAAACACTGGCGGCTATTGGTGACCGATACAATATTACCCGTGAACGAGTACGGCAGATTGAAGCCGCCGCGTTGAAGATCTTACAGGAACACGTCCGAACAAATTCGTATTTTCAGAAGGCGTTAGAGGCGGGTAAAAAATTCTTAAAGAACAACGCAGGGATTACCAAACAGCAAGATTTGTTGGAGTACCTAAAAGGTACGGGTGTGTTATTTTCACCAAACCAACTTTCGCTTTTGTTAGCATCGACAAACGCTTTTTTCTTTCACGATGAAGACGAACAATTCGTACCATTGTACTACTTAGACCAAGCATCGTTCGATGCCGCCACGCAGTGTATTCGAAACTGGGCGCAAGAATTAAACGCAAATAAAAACAGCGTATTGGCAGGTGGATACAAAACCATATTTGCAACATTCGTAAAGAATCAACCATTTAATCGCACTCAAGCAGAACGATATCTTTCGTTAACAAAGATAATCGGTACAAATCCATACGGAGATTCCGGTTTGAATGAATGGCCAGAGATTAACCCAACAACTATCCGCGATCGAATTTATTTGATATTAAAAAAAGAAGGAAAGCCATTGCATTTCCAAACGATTGCCGAAAGTATCAACAAGGCAGGATTTTCTCGTCGTACTGCGCTCGCGCCAACGGTGCACAATGAACTCATAAAAGATTCACGGTTCGTTTTAGTTGGACGGGGTATGTATGGATTAACTGAAAATGGGTTTGAAGCGGGAACTGCGCGAGAGGTTATTGCGCGTATCTTAAAGAATAATGGCCCATTAACACCAAAAGATGTGGTATTGGCAGTACAGAAAGAACGTTTCATTAAACAGAACACTATTTTGGTGAATCTGCAGAATAAAAATTTCTTCAAGAAATTGCAGGACGGTACGTATCACGTAAAACAATCGTAGACAGGAGCGGGTGAGCAAGGGTATAGTTTTTTGATCTTCGACAATTGATCTATTTCTTTCTTTATTCTTACGTTTTGAGTTACAGGTTTTAGGTTTCACGATTACCGATAAGGTATAATAAATATATAAAAAAGATTTACCTCGATGCTTGATTCCGCATTAGCTTCATTTTTGACAGAAGCCCTGTTCCTTATTATGTGGGTGCTTCTTTTTGTCGTTTTGAAATCAGGAGCAGAAAGTTTTTGGTTATTTTGGAAGCGTCAAAAATTTGCATTGGCAATTCCGTATGTGTTGCTAGAGTTAAAGATTCCACGAGAAATTTTAAAAAGCCCAAAGGCAATGGAACAGATTTTGAATGCCATTGCTGGTTTGAGAAATGCCCCCGGAAACTTTAAAGAAAAGTATCTTGATGGCGAAATTACGCGAAGTTTTAGTCTTGAAATTGTAAGTTTTGAAGGAGAGGTTCATTTCTATATGCGTATTCCAACCGCATTTCGAAGCATCATTGAAGGCGCCTTTTTTTCTTATTATCCGGATGTGGAAATAGAGGAAGTAAAAGATTATATAGACAGACTTCCTGAAAATGTGGCAGATGCCACGGATAGGTCAGTAACTATATCAGGCACGGAGATTGTGTTGGCCAAAGAGGCGGCATACCCCATTCGCAGTTATATAGAATTTGAAAGTCCCGACGAGGACAAGCAGTATGATCCCATTGGGACAATGCTTGAAGCATTTGGAAAATTAAAAGCGGGAGAAATTGGGTGCTTGCAAATCGTCATTACTCCAAAAGCGCTCGATGAGTGGAAATCTGATTGGAGTGAATTCTTAAAAGACCTCAAAGAAAAAAAGGACTCTAAACCGGCATCGCAGGGTTTGAAAGTGGAATTTCCGGAAGGGGGGCCATTGCCCGCGTTTATTATTCCCGAAGAAAAAAAAGAAGAAACACCACGATTAATTCAGCGCACGCCGGGGGAAGTGCGAGTTATTGAAATGATTGAAAATAATTTAGCAAAACCAGCGTTTGATAGTATATTCCGATTCATTTACGTTGGAGCGCAGGGGAGTCCCAATGAAAACTCAATTATTTTTGGAATTATGAGTGCGCTTAACCAGTATCAAGGGTTGCATTTGAATTCATTTAAACCGAATGCCAAAACATTTACCAAAACAAGTATTTGGAAAAAACCATACCTCTTTCCAGCAAAAAGAACGGAGTATTTAAAAGAGCGAATTTTGTACAACTATCGAATTCGCGAAACACCCATGGATACCTTTGCAGGAAAGTTGCTCACCTCTTTTATTTTTAACTGGAATATTCATTCAAAGATAGCAACCCTCAACACAGAAAGTTTAGCGACAATATTTCATCCACCAACAAGGATAGTGCTTACTGCCCCGCACATTGCGCGAGTTGAAAGTCGTAAAAGTGGCGCACCAGCCGGTATGGCTGTGTATGGGGATGAAGCTGATATAGAAAAATTCAAATGAGTACTCAATTTTTGGGAATATGGCATCTTTTTTATTACACCGCACTTGTTGTGTTTATTGTGCTTGATATTGTGGTAGCGTGTTTTTTAGTGTATGCCTTCATAAATGGGTTACAGTATCGACCACCATTCGGAAAACGACCAGTAGTAAAAGCACGGCGACTTTCCATAGCGCAAGAAGCCATTGATAGTCGTTGGGGAAAAATAAAAGAAAAAGCAGAACGGGAAAGTGTTGAGGGGTTGCGAGTAGCTATTATTGAAGCTGATGCATTTGTTGATTACATATTAAAAGAACTTGGTGTTCCGGGAGAACATTTTTCTGATAGACTAAATAATGTAAATCCCGATAATATTCGAAGTATTGATAATTTGTGGCGTGCTCATCGAGTGCGCAACAGTCTTGTCCATACACCCGGATACACGGTCGATTTGAAAGACGCAAAAAATTTGTTCCGGTATTACGAAGAATTTTTGCGTGAAATACGAATTATCGCGTAATTATTTACAGCATATGGAAGAATATAAACCAACTGCCGACGTCGTTTATTTTGGAAGAACTGATTTTCGCAATCAGCAAAAACTATTTGGTGTTCGCCGAAAAGACCGTCGTCAGCACATGTATATTATTGGAAAAAGCGGAACAGGAAAGTCCACGCTGATTAATAATATCGTCGCGCAGGATATCGCTAACGGGGAGGGTTTATGTTTGGTTGATCCGCACGGCGAATTAGTCGAGGCCGCATTGCAAAATATCCCACAATCACGAATGAAAGACGTGGTGTATTTTAATCCGTCAGATACAGAATTTAATATAGGGTTTAATATTCTAGAACTTAATGAGCCGGAGTATAAGCACTTAGTTGCATCGGGACTCATGGGTATCTTTACTAAAATTTGGGCGAATGTATGGTCGGCTCGTATGGAATACATTTTAAACAATACAGTATTGGCGCTTCTCGATACTCCGGGTAGCACCTTGCTTGGTATTCCAAAAATGTTGGTTGATAAAGAGTACCGAACGAAAATTGTTGCCAATATTACCGATCCAGTGGTGCGGGCATTTTGGGTAAGTGAGTATGAATTATGGGAGCCAAAGTTTCGCAATGAAGCCATTGCTCCTATTCAAAACAAAGTCGGTCAATTTTTATCATCCGCAGTGGTGCGTAATATTGTGGGACAACCAAAAAACACCATCGATGTGTTTGAGATTATGAATAGCGGAAAGATTTTGCTCGTAAACTTGTCAAAGGGAAGAATGGGTGAAGATAACTCCGCCTTGTTAGGTGCTATGATTATTACCAAAATTCAATTGGCGGCGATGGATCGCGTTCGTATCCCCGAAGACGAACGGCGTGATTTTTACTTATTCGTCGACGAGTTCCAAAACTTTGCTACCGATTCATTTGCTAGTATCTTGTCCGAGGCTCGCAAATATCGATTAAATTTAATTGTCGCACACCAGTATATTGGTCAATTGGTAACCGATACCTCTACAAAGGTACGAGATGCTATTTTTGGTAACGTTGGTACGATGATTATCTTTCGTGTAGGCGCACAAGATGCAGAATTTTTGGAAAAAGAAGTAACCCCCGAATTTGTTATTCAGGATATGGTAGGGTTGCCAAATCATCATATTTATTTAAAAATGATGGTCGATGGCGT
>CAZELH010000038.1:0-7805 GCA_964513095.1 uncultured Candidatus Saccharibacteria bacterium | reverse complement strand
CCTCGCCAAGCTCGGGATGACAATGGGAAATACTACAACGCTTCAATTCATTAACTCCGCCAACTAACAGATCGCCTTTTAAGTTTTCTAATTCTCTAACTCGATAACCCCCAATCCAACACGTTGTGTTGGATTGGGCGCCTTGACTCCCATCCCATAAAATGTGCTACAATCGCCTGTATGAAAACACAAAAAGAGATCATCGCCGAATACATGGTAGCGGCCCAAGAAACCCTTTTGAAGCTCGAATTAAACGAGCAATTCTTGCAAGAACGATATGCCAAAGACAATAACCGTCGAGCGCTCGAAGAAATGACCCGTCTTGCATCAGACAAAAAAGACACGCAGGCATGGATTGAATTCTTGGAACGCAAAACCAAAGAAACGGCATAACCCCGCGAAAAAATAGAGAAATGTAAGAATGGAAAACCCCTCGAAAGAGGGGTTTTCTTATAGGGACTTGTATTTCCCTGCCGACGGGTGTATACCAAATATCTGCCCTTTTACAAACCAACAACCCAAACCCCACCCATTTTTCTTTAAAATAGGAGGTTAGTATGCCAAACGCGCTCACAAATTTTATTCTCAGCATCGTTAATTCGGTAAAATTTGCCACACCAGACGAACGATTGTGTAAACAAAAAAAGGATCTTCTTGAGCTCACTCAAGAAATCAAAAAATGTAGGGATGCAATACAAGCAGGTGAGGATTCACTCACGATCATTAAAAAGTTTTTGGAACTCACCAGTTATTATTATTTGAGGCACGGAGAAGAATTAAAAGACATTCTTGAATCATACCGAAAAAGAAAAATATACTCACACGACATTAAAAGATTTCTCCACCATCTACAAATATGCGCAGGAGAAATTACGGAAGATCAGCAAGAATTGCGCAACCTCACTCCATCAAGTAAGCCGGTGCGATATGATTCAATACTGATCTTGTTATCGTTAAAAAACAAATCACTCTCGAATGAAAATCTCTGCCAAATACGATTCAGAGAGCATACCGACAAAATCTATCACACCGCCTCTCTCATAACAGGAGGATTCATCATTGAACACGCCAATGCGATCATCGCGTTCCATGACGAAGTGAAGAAATGTTGCGACGAACAAGAGGCGAGAAAAAATGAAGAGGAAAGATAAACCTATTCGCTTCTCACGCTCAAGGACGACCCCAAAAGTCGTCCTTTTTTTATCTCTATCATTCCCGCGCAGGCGGGCCTGCCTGCCGACTTGCCTCGCCGAAACCTTAGTGTAGGCGGGGTAGGCAGAAATCTATTCTTTGTTCATAATTCGCAATCCTCCAATCCGCAATCCGTTAATCAATTATCTGCTGTGCAAATAATTGAAACTTGACTTTTTCTAATTTTTATACTATAAATAAGACTCGCACATTAAGAACGAGGATTATCAAAAAATCCTCTCAATATGAATCTTTTTGACCAAAAAGGAGCTGGAATAGCGTATGAAAAAAAGTAACGCAACAAGTTCAATGGTAACCTGCTTAATCAGCGTATGGTTGCTGTACGGATGCATTGCCATGGGGATTGAAGTCCCCCAACCATACACCGTCACACAGGGCGATACCCTGTATGAACTGTCGGGTTTCAAACTCGGCAATCCAAACCTGTGGAAACAGATAGTTGAAAAAAATTCGTTCTTGAAAGAAAAAGGGCGAATGTTTTTGAAAGCAGATGGCACAGTGGTGGTCATCATCAAGCCCAATGAAAAAATTATGGGGCTTGAAGGAGTCGTCACGCCACAACTCCTTTCAGAATCAGAGATAACAAAATATCTCAACGTTCAAAAAAAACCAGTGGCGCCACAAACCCCACAGGTAAACCAAGAAAGCACGACAACTGTGATGTTTGTAAATGGATTATTCTTAGTTGTAGCGCTTTTGTTTTTAACAGCACTAGTGGTCATGGCAAAAGATTTCTTTAGACCAAACGACGTAGCGTTTTTCGGCAAGCCAATGAGAAATTGGTTTAAACGATTCCTGCGTTTACCTCCGTCTTTGGCGGAAGCATTCGCAACATTCGAAAGAATCAGGGAAACCGAAGGTGGGAGTCTCGCCGAAATCTATGAGGCTCGGCTATCATCGGCAATGACAATCCCGACCGAATTTGCCGATGGGGAAAAAGAAATCAACTACAAAAAAGACGCCGTATACGTTGGCGTGTTTCGAAACAAAAAAAGTGAAATTGTTGAAGTGAGTATGTTTGCAAAATATTGTACAAACGGCATACTTCTTCATCGAATGGACAATGAAATCGTTCGATCAATTTTCACAAACTCAATGATCTTCGAAAACGCAAAACGAATCGCCACGCCAAGTGGGTATCAAGGTGCGGAAAATTTTGGAAGCGTCGAAGCATGGCTCCGCAACAAATACGAAGCCACAACAACGCTCCAAACAAGCACCACGGAAGATTCAACCCCTGAAACTTCTCCCACCCCAGAAACGATTACTGAAGATAACATTAAGCAACTTGAAAAAGTTACTGATAAGTTGGATTCGGTGATTGCAAAAATCGAAAACGCAATTTTGGGAGATGATACCAACAAAGGTGAGGAAAAAATAAACGCCGTGGAGAAAAAAGAAGAACCACCATCGACAACAGAAAAAGAACGGCAAGGATTTCACATTGTGGGAATCGAACCCATAAGAACCCATGCCGTTACCGCAAGCATTGATTGCACCGAAACAATCAATAAAAACACTGGGGAAAAAATGGTTGGGTTAATGATCAACAAGACCACACTTGATCTCATTGGTGAAATAGAGAAAGGAAGTTTCACCATACGCGACAAACACGACAAGAGAATTTTGATAGAATTCTCGAACGATGGAGTGCGAATGACTCCGGTGGTAAAGCCAAAAAGAAAAACGGAAAAACAGAGAGAAAAAGACGCGCGAGACTACATCGCTGACCTTACCGGTACCAAGCGAACGTAAACACCGCGCGCAAGTCTCAAATTCCCAAGGGGAGCCCATTCGGCTCCCCTTTTTTTGTTTTATTTTCTTAGAATAAGAAAATAAAACAACCCTTCGAAGCTACTGCTTTAGTAGCGAAGGAGGGTAAATAATCCTTCGTAGTCCCGCTTTCGCGGGAATGACAGAAATAGGATTTAATTCGCAATTCTTTCTTCATTCCGCCCCATTGTCATCCCCGACTACGATCGGGGATCCATGCTTTTATATTTTGTATTGCACGCTTTAGGTTTTACGATTATTAATTCGCAATCCTTCAATCCTCAATCCGCAATTTCTTAATTTTCTTACTAATGACTATACCCTAGTGGCTAAACCCTCGCTTTTATGATCTCCTCCACCTCCCCTGCATTTTTGGTCTGCATCAATTTCGCTCGCAACTCCACCGCCCCTGCAAATCCATTCACATACGCTTTGTAATGTTTTTTCATCACATCAAAACTTTTGATGCCCGTAAACTTTTTTTCAAATAATTTCGTATGCTCCACCATCACGCGCAATTTTTCAGACAACGAACTGGCATCGCCTGCTTCCGAAAATAACCACGGATTTCCAAAAATCCCCCGCCCAATCATCACACCATCGGCGCCAGTTTCGAAAACCTTTTGGTGAGCCTGCGCGACAGTAGCAACATCCCCATTTCCCAAAATCAACGGATGGGTATCGGAGGAATCAAGAGAATTTCGAAGCGCGACAATGCGAGGCATCAAATCCCACCGTGCCGGCACATCCGACATCTCTTTTCGAGTACGCAAATGCACCGTCAGTGCTGAAATTCGCGTTTCAAGAAGCGTAGGAATCCACGTATCAATTTCATTGGTGTTGTATCCGATACGAGTTTTCACAGACACGGGCAACTCTCCCGCGCCCTCCATCGCCGCGACGATCAATTCTTTTGCGAGTGCCGGATTTTTGATGAGCGACGCCCCCGCTCCCTGTTTTTCCACGTTTCGATCCGGACATCCCATATTAATGTCTACACCATCAAACCCAAGCTCAACTGCCAATTTCGCGCACTCGCGCATATATTCCGGTTTACTCGTAAAAAACTGCGCCACGATAGGACGCTCGGCAGGAGTGTATTCCAAATTATGGAGCAGTTTGGCGCGACCCAAAGAACACAACCCATCACAAGACACAAACTCACTCCACATCACATCGGGTTTACCATAGTGGGCAATGAGTTGTCGAAACGCGGCATCAGTCACATCTGCCATCGGCGCCAGACAGATGATCGGCTTTTTAATTGTCTTCCAAAACCCCTTTTGCATCCCTTATTGGTACAATAAATCACGCCTTTTGGCAATCAGCCATTACCGAAAATTAATTAGAAAATACTGACTCACCACTAGCATTTTCAAGCGTAAATTTTGCATTCACCAGTGCGCGATCTGAAAAAATTCCTCCGGCAGTATTACTCGCCGTTCCAAAAAATTGCACCGCCCCATGCGCCGGAAAATTATTGAATGGCAACATCAAATGGAATCGCCACGTGTAGCGATGATTCGCTAAAAGATGTGGCGTACTGGCAAACGTGAATCGCAAATCCCCCGCACAACTATCCCCTCGATACTGATACGCATCACTTTCACCAAATCCCGAGTTCGGAGTATCGGCCGTTGCAATAACCGTTGCCGGCGTTGATGTCGTTTGCATTTCAACATCAACCAACTCCATACCGCATACATTACTCGCATGATTTCGAGAATCGGTCGTAAAATTATCAGTCCACACAGACAGTGCTCGTACATCGCTCTCACTCTGTAAAACAAATTCTTGAGATACGTTATTATTCGATCCGGATTTTATGTACGGCACAAAACCAGAAGGCAGTGTCCATGACGCACTCGTAGCGTCTGACGTATTTCCAAATTCATCGACTGCGCGCACCGCAACGGTATATCCAGTTTTTGTAATATCAACAGGAATTGATACATGAATATCTTTTCCGTAGTCTTGCCACAACGCATCTGATTCGCTACCGCCATCGGGAATAATGCGAATCTGATAAGAAATATTCGCGTCAGGAGAATCACTATCACGCGAAGCACTCCACTGTGCTTTTAGTTGGAGGTGCACCGGATCAAAGGCAAGCGCAAAGTCACTCGGAACAGTTGGCGCGTGATGCGCTGGCGGAGTATCCGCAAAGTGGTACTGCGTAGCATCGGTGAGCACCTGCGTCAAATAACTGCCATTTTTCCACTGTTCTTGATAGAATGCCAACGCAATGTAATCATCCGAAGTCGGTGCAGAAAGATTGGCGATAAAGAAAAATCGATTGTCTTCACTTTCCAACGGCGTTGCCTCCGCGCCGATTGAATTGGCAGGATTGTTACAATCAGCAATTGAGGCAAATGAAAACGTAACGATTTGTTTTGCGGAAGTATTTTTTGGATTTTTACACGTTGGAGGAATTAAAGAAATAATATCGGCGGTGTTTTTTAAGAGTAATTTTGTAAACGTCACCTCAATCGGATTATTCGTCACCGCCGGTTTATTATGGTACGCAATTAACCCATAATGGCTGGTCACACCCAATGGGTTTGGTAGTGAATTTTTATCAGTATAGTCTATCTCAAAGATGGTTCGATTCGCAGACGCTCCCGTGCGGGTATCACGATACAGCCACGCATTGGCAAAGATCGCGGGAACAACAACTGTCACGGTTGCAGTATTAAGCATTTCATCATTTTCATCGCGCGCCACCACACTAAATGAATACGATTTTCCAATCACGGTAATCGGAAATGAAAAAGAAGAACTAGCAGTCACGCCGATACTGGTCGAAGCAGTACCAGTATTTTCAAACAACTCATACAAAACAGTCGGTACGGTACCGGATGCGGTAACAGGTGGCACAATTCTATCCCACGACAACGTAATCACAACGGCTTTTTTGTCATACTTCGCGGTAAATTTCCATACAGGCGCAGTCACCACAGGATCGGAAGAAGGAGGAGTGGAAGAAACATCTTGACTAACAACAGTTGGTTGAGTCGACGCACCAAAAACAGACGGATCAATACCCAAAAAGACCACGGAACCAGTAGACGGAATCCCGGCAAAAATCGGAGCCGAAATAGCAGGAGCCACGCCGATAGAATCACCGAGCACACTCGGGAGAGTAGGCAATCGAACACTCTCAAAAAAAACGGGTTGATTAGTTGCGGTACGAACAGGCAATACTGCCCCGATTTTCGGTGGCGCAGATACTACGGGAATGCGTGGTGGCGCAACCGATGGTGCAACAGAAATTCGAGCTGGTACAGGTGCTGGCTGTGGCACAAACACACCAACCATATCCGCCGGAGCCACGACAACAACTTTTGGAGCAAATGGATTAAAACTCGCTATCCACGAAAAAAGTGTGGAACCAGTTTTTGTAGTTGCCGAAACCGCCGCATCAACAACCTGCCCTACGTACGTCTTTGCGATCTGATATTCACCAAACAACGACACACTGGGAATAAGAACTAATTTTTCCGAATCATAATAGGCGATGTGCACCGGGTAATCTTTATTTACGATCGCGTCTTCTTTTTGTTTTTGAAACAATCGCACCATTCCTGCTCCAGTGATAACCGCCTTGCGACTCAACCGAGAAAAATATGCTTCAAGGATTGGAGTGTTTTCTTCATCCTTAATCAAAATATAATTCTTCTTTAAATCAGCTCCATTTTTTATATATTTTATTTTAACCAACGGAAATTCGGCTCCATTTTCATCCACCCCATATCCAAAATTGTCATCCTCACGAATAATTTTTGGGAACAAATACTTCACGTCATTAATCGTGTCTTTTGAAAAGAAATAGTGATTCGAATACTCGGCTACTTTTTTTAGCGCCTCTTCTGGGGTGGCAAAGGTGGTATCGGGATGCTCACCGATACGAACCAAGCTATCAGCCAAATGAAGTGTGCTCCTTGTGTAGCGAGTCGAGTACTGTTCGTACGGCGATCCATCATCTCCCAATACATGGGCATGGGTATCGTCACGGGTATGATCAGGCACAGACATATCCTCCAGAAGATGCAACGCATGACCCAATGTTTTGTACGCACGTTCCGCGTCACCTTCTCCCGCCGCCTGTATTCCCCGCTCCCACGTAAAGTTTCCCCCATACCGTTCATACTGATTTTGAATCAATGTCGCGTGAATCCAAGCCACGGCAGATAGTGGTGGCTCGCTACTCAAGCCCACCTGACCCAACATCGACACCACTGGTGCTGGAATTGACCCACTTTTGTCACCACTCCACCCAACCCCACGGACCGGATCATAAAAATGGTTAATCCATCGCGGTGGCGTATCCTCATCGCGCGACCCTGCAATCACCCACTCTTTTTGTTGAGAAGTAAGAGGGGCAGTAGGAAAACTGGCATTATAAAAATCAACAATCTCCTGCGTTAAAGCAGGATGCGTCGTAGATTCATCATAGGCGGTACTTATTGCGGGAGAAAGTAAAAAGATACTGACCACCGCTCCTGCCATGATGAATTTAATGGTCATGGCGGGTTAGATTTCTATAATCTTCCACACACCATTTGGATATTTCTCAAATTCAATACCATAATTACCACCAACAATTTTACTCTCCATAGACACCATATCTCCATTAACATAAGTGCTGATATCTCTAGTAGAAGTTAACTTTGCTTTTTTTATTATTTCAACATACCACGCTATCTTATTCGCACTTCTTAGCTGATTTAAAGAAGTTAATTCTTTTTCTCTATTCTTTTCAATTAAATACTTACTCGCCAACACATAATCTCCTTTTTCAACAGCCGTGATATACAGTT
>CAZELH010000037.1:0-8100 GCA_964513095.1 uncultured Candidatus Saccharibacteria bacterium | reverse complement strand
TCTGTATAAAAATCATCACACACTACTGCCGGAAATTGTAAACAATAAATTATGATTTGTCAATGTTTAAAATGACGCAAATAAAAAGATTTTTTATTGTAATCAAATAGGTGAGAAAGACGGCATTATGCATTAGAGGATAAAAAAACAGCCTGTCACGAGTACAGGCTGTTAAACGGAGAGATTTATTCAGTTTCAGGAAAATCTCAAAAACCTACCGTTTTTTCCGTAGGTCGGTCTCTACGATGTTTTAGCCAGTCCACCTCTGGTTCAACGGATCTTTCACCGCATAGGATTTCTCCTTTTTTCACCGGTTTTATAAGGTTTTCTATCTACGCGGCGCATATGCATTACGCATATATCCGCCGCGCCTTTTTGCCATATTTAATTTTCTAAAACCTATTGTATACCACTATTAATTTTTTGTCAAGTATTGCTCAAAAAATACCAAAAATACGGCGGAAAAAGGGGAGTTCGTAAAACCAAAAAAACAATTGACAATTTCACTTATTTTGAGTAGAATTTCATCACTCTACAAAAAGGAGGGTGCGTCAAGGGCGCGCGGGGACGGTATGCCCTAAAAAGCGAGTAATACCAATGGTTTTTGGGGGTTTCCCCTAAGCCATTGACATTTATATAAATATAGTATATAATTAGTACAATAAAAGACTCGAAACAGGAGGATCTTTTGTTAGACAATATACATTCACTACACAAGAAATAGTATGAAAAAAATAATAATCTCATTCGTCATCGTCGCAACGCTTATCAACGGAATCTTTCCGGCTGGTTTTGCTGCTGCAGCGTTTGACTTCGGTAGCTACGGCGATACTGGTTTTGGCAACACTGCCTCATTCGGTACCCCGAGCTTTTCAGGAAGCACCAATAACAGCAATTATACCGACCCAGCATTTGGTGGTTCAGCCAATACTGCTTCATTTGGCACAGTAGGATTTACTGGTACAACTGCCAGTCCAACCTATGGCAACACCGGTTTTTCTGGTGGCACTTCATTTGGTACTGCCACATTTGGCAATCCATCATTTGGTGGCAACACAAATACAAACACCGGATACGGTACGGTAAGTTTTGGTGACTCAACGGGTAACACCTCATTCGGCACTCCATCATTTGGAGATGTTTCATTTGGCGGTTCAACCGGTGCGACGGCTACCTTTGGTAACCCAACCTTTGGAAATGGAACAGGTGGCACAACTGCCACATTTGGTAATCCATCATTCGGCACTGGCGTCGGAACAGGCGCTGTCGCGTTCGGCGAACCATCATTTGGTACCGGAACCGGCACGGGAACGGGTGTTGCATTTGGCATCCCTGCATTCGGCCCTCCAGTTTACACTCCTCCCACATACAACCCTCCAGTGTATGAACCTCCAACCTATCTTCCTCCTTTTTATCCTCCTGTAACAAATTCAGCCCCTTCAATTTCCACGCAACCAGCAACAGGTGTTTCTAATACCTCTGCAATTTTGAATGCGTCGGTAAATCCAATGGGTTCTGCAACTACATATTGGTTTGAATATGGTACCAGTTATAATTTGGGATCACGAACGAGCACGCAATCTGCTGGCTCTTCAAATCGTGAATTCGGCGTTGCCGCAAACATCTATGGTCTTGCTGCTAACACCACCTATTATTTCCGTGGCGTTGCTTCAAGTGCCTACGGCACAACCTACGGTGCAACATTGAGCTTTACCACAACTGGCGGCGTGATCACCCCACAGTATCAGCCAACATTAACGGTAACTCCAAGCTCACTTACCATTAATCAAAATCAAGTTGCGACTTTTTACGCATCATACGATGCGGACGGTCCAACCGGCCCACAGTCTGCCAGCGATGTTTCATACTCTGCAAACTGGAGTTCTTCAAACACCACCGTTGCAAATCGCACGGGCAACAATGGTTCATTTGTTGGTGTAAACGGAGGCACTGCGCAGGTAACTGCCGCATACGCCGGTCTTATCGCTAGCGCGACACTCTCGGTATTAAACAATACTCCATCAGGTACACAGCCAAGCGCACAAACAATTCCTGCTACCAGCATCACTGATTCAAATGCGGTATTGAATGGTTCAGTAAACGCCAATGGCGCAAGTACTTCGTATTGGTTTGAATATGGCACGACCTATGCTTTAACCAATCACACCAGTAATCAATCAGCTGGTTCAGGCACAAACGCTATTCAAGTAAACGCCGCGATTTCCGGCCTTGCTTCAAACACCACCTATTACTTCCGCGTGGTTGCCCAAAATCAATTCGGTATTACTTATGGTCAAACATTGAGCTTCGTATCGACGTATACTCAGCAAGGTTCTGCCCCAAGTGTCACAACGAACCAAGCATCAGGCATCACCACAAACGGTGCAACGATAAATGGTTTAGTAAACGCCAATGGCGCAAGCACGAATTATTGGTTTGAGTACGGCACCAATAGCTCTCTCGGTTCAAACACCGGAAGCCAATCAGTAGGCAGTGGTACGTTTGCGCAAAGTGTGTTTGCAAATATTAACAATATACAAGCCAACACCACCTACTACTTCCGCGTGGTTGCCCAAAACCAGTACGGAATTAGCTACGGTTCAATCTTGAGTTTCACCACCAGTGGCGGAAATAACAATCAAGGTTCTGCTCCAAACGCACAAACAAATTCTGCGTCAAACATAACTGTTTCATCTGCGCAGTTGAATGGTTCGGTAAATCCAAACGGATACAACACCTCATACTGGTTTGAGTACGGCATCAATACGAATCTTGGTCAAACGACCCAGTTCCAAACTGCCGGATCAAATAACAGCACAGTAACTGCCAATGCCTATATCTATGGTCTTGCTGCTAACACCACCTATTACTTCCGCGTGGTTGCCCAAAACCAGTACGGAATTAGCTATGGTTCAATCTTGAATTTCCAAACAGGAAATGGTGGGGGAATCTTTAATGGTAGCGCTCCATACGCTCAAACCAATCAGGTAACTGGCGTAGGATCAAACGCCGCGACATTTAACGGCTTGGTTTCTCCAAATGGTTCAGACACGTACAGTTGGTTCGAGTACGGTATCTCGCCAAGCTCATTGGTATACACCACCAACTCAAACTATGTTGGTTCAGGAAATGGCAGTACGAATGTTTCTCAAAACGTTACTAACTTAATCGGAAATACAACTTACTACTATCGCATTGTTGCACGCAACAATAATGGTACGAGCTACGGTTCTGTAGTAAGCTTCAACAGCTTTGGAAACAACAATAACAATAACGGCAATGCTCCAACAGTCGTAACGCGTCCTGCAAATTACGTCTATCGTAACTCTGCGCTTATCACCGGAGATGTGAATCCAAATGGCGGTATCGCGAGTGGCTGGTTCGAATATGGTGTCAGCACCAACTTGGGTCTTACCACCAATCAGCAACCAGTAGGCAGTGCGTATTCAACGAGTAATATCGTGTACGCTTTGTCAGGACTCTTGCCAAACACCACCTACTACTTCCGTGCAGTTGCACAGAACCAATACGGTGTAGCGTATGGACAAATCTTGAGCTTCCGCACCACTCCATATATTGCGATTGAACCTCCAATATATCAGCCTCCGGTGTATCAACCTCCAGTCTACCAACCACCGGTATACATCCCAGTAACCGGAGGAGTTGCTCAAGAATGTGTGTCGGTTACCCCATCAACCAATGTTACGAGCGTTGATGCTGGAAAAGAATTTATCTTGACGGTAACCTACCGCAACGGCTGTGCATATGACATTAAAAATGCAATCTTGCGCATCACCTTGCCTGCCGAAGTACAATTTATCTCTGCTGATAACCCATACTTCGTCCGCGAAGGAAATACCTTGACCTTCAACATAGGAACAATCCCAGCCAACGGACAAGGCACTATCACGATTCGCGCAAAAGTTGCCGATGATGTGGAAAGTGGCGCAACGTTAATCATTACCCATAACCTTGGATTCAATGATAACCGTGGCAACTTCCGATCAGTAAACAGTTTGTTAACCCTTACCGTAAACTCTGGTCGCTCATTCCTCGCATCATTGCTTGAATTCTTGAGCTCTCTCTTTAGCTACTGCTGGTTCTGGATCTTACTCGCGCTTCTTATTCTCTTAATCGTCTTGTTCTTGATGTATCGAGCACTCGCTCCGGGACGCACGACCGAAGTTCGCCGAGTAGACATTATGAATCACCAGTAGTTCAGCAAAGCTCACTACGAGTAAATTGTAGAACGTAAAGCGTAAACCCTAAAACGTAAATCGCTACACAAAACCCCCGCCATACGGCGGGGGTTTTGTGTATGAGAATAAATAAGTGCGTAAATAAAAATACATGAAACGAAAAAGTGTAAATTATTGACTTTTTTATATAATATGCTATATTAGTATCGGTTATTTTTACACATTGTCGCAAAGGAGACTCTAGATATGTCCCGTAAAAGACATGATGAAGAATCGGAGTGGAGTAAGGAATTTTGGGCTAAAGTATTAGGGAGCGTTTTTCTCTTGCCTGTTGTCATGTGGATATGGCCATGGGCTACTCCATTCAAGTTTTTTGAGTTTTGGAATATGCGTGGCAGTATTTCAGACTGGCTGTATGCCGGACTTCCGCTGTTTTTATGGGGAGGCATCGTAAATGCCATTATTGCATTTTTTACCAAAAATAATGAGGAGGTCAATGATCGTGCAGAGGAGTTGTTTAGTAAAGGAACTCTATCGAGTTTGGCAGCTGGGATTTTTGAGGAGATGACCTTTCGGTGGCTGTTTTTTCTCAACAACATAGTTGTAATAAAAATAACAAATTTTGTCTTTTTTGGATTTCTGGGTTTTGGAATACCAGAATGGTTTCAGTTAAATCTTTTCGGTCCTATTGCCGATTGGATTACATTGGGCGGATTGCACGCCAGTCTTTTCCATCAATCAGGGTGGGCTGTTGGATCAGCCATGCTTGTTACCAATGCCTTCTTTAGGGATGGTCACAAATATCAAGGATGGTTCGGATATGTGAACAGCTGGTTTGGTGGGATGTTCTTCTTTTTTATTTTATTTAAGTACGGCCTACCAGCGGCCATGCTTATTCATTTCCTCTACGACTTTATTATCGATATCGTTCGTTATGTTGATTGTGTAGTCGAACGATTTTTTGAGTCGTAAGAATGTTACACACAAAGTTAATAAAAAGTTTTTTCAAAGCACTCAATCATGTATTGGGTGCTTTTTTATAATAAAAAAGAACTTGCGTATATGCGCAAGTTCATAAATCTTTTTTCGGAAATTATTCAGCAGGCGTATTCCATGCCCGTTCAAGATCCCTTTTTTTCATTCCAAAAACTTTCTTGCACCATTTACATCCACCATGGGTAAGATAGGTATGTCTATGTGCTTCTTCAAGTGAAACACGTGCGGAAGTTGCTACAGTTTTTGAACAAGAACGATACGTGCCGTGAAGATACACTTCAAGTTTTGCAAGCTCCTCCAATGTCGGAATCGATTAATCTCCATTTCTCAAATGCTCAGTTTGTCGCGCAAAAACTCTCCTGCATCGCTCGCATCCATTGTCATTAAGATAGGCGTGATTATAAGCCTCTTGAAGAGAAGGGAAGTAAGAATTTGATACAGTTTTTGGACAAGAGTAATGAATATCACGAAGATATATTCCAAATTTTGCAATCTCCTCCAATGTCGGAATTGACTCATCGACTTCATTCGAAGCCTCTGATTCGCCACCTGATGAACTGATCATTTTAAAATACGTTTCATTGCATCTGGTGCAACCGTCGGGTTCTTTTGTAACGTGATCCCAAATCTCATCAAATGTCACGGGGCGACCATCAAAGTTCACGTTGCCGCATGATACAAATATATCTGCAACGCATTCAAAAAAATTCATACCCCTTTTTATTTCCCCACTACTTGCATCTCTTAAGCTCTTCGTTGTTTCTCGAAAAATTTTTTTGCATTTTTCGCATCCAGTGTTATTTCTGAAGATGTGATCATAGACCTCTTCTAGTCTTAAAACTGGTTGCTCCCATTGCATTGATTGGCAAACGCGGAAGGCGGCTTTAAGGTAAAAAGAAAAATCCTCAGCTTCTTCAAAAGTCAGTACTTTTTCTTCAATTGTTTCATTCATAAGCAGCTCCTTTTTAGGTGTAAATACAATGCCTTTCTCGGCGAGTAACTGCCCCAAAGCATAACAAATAAATAAGCAATATTCAAACCCCAAGCCTGCCCACAGGAACCTCTCTTGGCTCGTAAGTATGAGATCCCTCAATGCTTCGGGATGACGGACAAGAAAAATAAAAATTGTTTGAATCTTGTTTTTTAATACTCAATTCCCTATCGCTTAAACGATTCAGATTTTAGGCTTTACGCTCTACGATTTCCTAGTATGTGGATCGCAATGAATTCAAAATCACCGTAACGTCAATAATCTCCTGAATCAGCGCCGCCGGAGCGGGGGAAACAAACCCAAAAAACGCAAACGCAATGCCAATCGACGATGCGCCGATCCCAAACAGCACGCTTTGTTTTGCAACCGAAACACACGTACTAGAAATTACAAACAAGCTACAAATATCCAAAACACTATGAGAAAAAAGAGCAACATCGGCAGAATCTAACGCGCCAGTGTTATGAGTACCAGAAAAGATGATGCCAGCATCCGCCACCGCCAACGCAGGTGCATCATTCACACCGTCGCCAATCACCGCGACGGTGTGTCCTTGTTTTTGAGACGAAGTAACAATTTCCAATTTTTTCTCCGGTGAACAATCACTGTACAGGGGAATATCAAACATGGAAAATACGCGTTCCGCATTGGAGGCGGTGTCTCCCGTCAACACCGCGCAGGTGACACCTCGTTTTTTAAAGAACGCAAACAGCTCATCGACGTCGTCTTTTAAAATATCATCAAACAAAAATTGTCCGATAAGGGAATCATCTTTGGTGAAATCAAGAATAATGCCAGAAGCGCTTTGTCGCGTCGATTTTTTTATACTATATTTTTTCCCCTCAATCGTTCCGGAAATTCCTTCGCCAATTTTTTCGGTTACCGTATGCGCTACCACCGGTTTTAAATTTCTTTTTTCCGCTTCGGTAATAAGCGCCCGCGCTAATGGATGGAGTGAATGAATTTCCAAGGCGACCGCTTTGGCGAGGAGTTCGTCTTCTCGGAAAATCGGGGTGGTAGGAATAACGGAGCGCAATACCGGCTCACCGAGGGTTAGTGTTCCGGTTTTATCAAAAAAGACGGTGTCTACGTGAGTTAATGTTTCGAAAATACCAGGTTTTTTCACCACAATTCGCCCTTTGGCCGCTCGGTTAATACCCCCAAGATAGCTCAATGGTGCGGCGATGAGGAGTGGACAGGGGGTAGCGATTGCAAGAATAGAAAGTACGCGGTCAATGTCTTTGAAGATAATCCATGCAATAAAAGCAGTAATGGCCGTGCCAATAGTAAATGAAAAATTATATTTTCTCGCCAAGCGGACAAATCGAGGAGGGGTTTTTTTGCTCTCTTGCGCAAGGGCGATAATTCCCTGATAGGTAGAAGTGGTAAAATCCCCAGTTGTTTCAATGATGATTGTTGAGCCGGTATTGATCATTCCACTTTTGATGGAGTAGCCTTTTTTGTACGTAACAGGGATCGCTTCCCCAGTTAAATTTGCTTCATTGATGGTAGCGATGTCGGAAAGAATAGTTCCATCTAATGGAATAATTTCTTGATTGCGAATAAGAATATGTTCACCAAGAAGAATATCTGTAATTAGTTTTGAGGTATGAACGTCATCATCAGAAACGACGGTGCATTCGGTGGGGAGTTGCGATACGAGACCCGCCAATGTTTTTTCCGCGGTCGCCGTGCCGTATGTTTCAAGGTAATCAGAGATACAAACCATCAACGCAATGATTGCGCCGGTGGAATAGTGTCTGGTAATCACAGCGGTTACAATGGTAGCAACCGCTAGATAATCAAGCGACCAGTCGCGACGAATAATACGTCGTACCGATTCTACGATCAAATTAAAACTCCCTAAAACAATGGCAAGAATATACCACAGAGATCCAAAAAAGAATCCCAAAA
>CAZELH010000036.1:1562-8521 GCA_964513095.1 uncultured Candidatus Saccharibacteria bacterium | reverse complement strand
CTGCCGACTTCATTCGAAGCTGTTTTACCTCGAACTACTTAAGAAAAGAAACTAAGAAGGTTAGTCGTTTTCGCTTACCGGGCTATCACCGTCTTTGGCAGGACTTTCCAGTCCGTTTCAGCTAACCACTAACTTTGTAACTCCTCCTTATTCAAGCCTATGACATGTTTCCAAGAGTATGGCTCCATGTCATAAGCATAAACAGTGTCTCTTCCTTGTAACCCCTGCGAATATTCTTGCGAATACATCAGGTTTGGGCTCCTCCCATTTCGCTCGCCGCTACTTAGGGAATAACAATTGATTCTTTGTTCCTCCGCTTACTGAAATGTTTTACTTCAGCGGGTTTACTCTAAAGCTTGCGCTGTTAGTCATCGAGGTTTACTCGATGGGGTTTCCCCATTCGGAAATCTCCGGATCATCGGCTGCTACGCGCCTCCCCGAAGCGTATCGTCGCTACGCTACGTCCTTCGTCGTCTTTTGATGTCTAGGCATCCACCATTCGCCCTTATACCAACCATCCCAATACTGACTTAATGAACACAAAAAAAATTGGAGTAATTTTTGTGCTCTACTTCATTGTGTTTCTCAACAGCCATATAAGATTGGGAAACGTCGATCACTCGGGAAAACTGCGGTAGATTCAGCAATGGATAAGAGTATAGCGTGATGTCATAGGCAATGTCAAGAAAGAAATGGGGATGAAATTATTGACAAAAAAGAACGAATGGGCAAAGGTAAAAAGAGGCCAAAAACCTTGATAATTCAACACGAAAAGGAGCCTAAATCCTATGCTCACCAGTGGCGACCTTCGCACCCCGTATAACGATTTTTTAACAATCTTGAAGGTGTATAAAAAATCAGTAACAGAAACTGCGATTCTCTACCTTCCACTAGCGCAGAGTATTGCAATCGCCTGCTTTGCCACACTGGCAATCACCGGCATTCACTATCTCTGTGAACGCCAAACGTTTGCACTATCAGCATCACTAATTGGCGTAACAGCACTCTATGGTAGTGGATTTCTCTATGCCACCATCATTGAATATCTGCACCACGGATACGATATGCACGCCCCAAAAAACAAGGGTTGGGAAATTTTCAAAAAAAAGCATCTCTATCATCACCGGTGTTTCAAAAAAAATTTCACAACAACCGATGCATCGCTCATGACAACTGTCACCACATGGTGGGGCACATTTCCAATGCTATTTGGAAGCCACTACGTGATCGTGCTCACGCTCATAAAAATAAGCATGATTTCACTCTCACCGTGGTATCAAGTAGCATTTTTTGCCGGCATTACCAGCGAATTCCTCTTTTTTGAAATTCGACATTTTGTGATGCACATCAAAAATTCAAAATTGGCATGGATAAACACTGAGGGCGAAAAAGAGCATCACAAACAACATCACGAATTTCCAAGAAAAAATTTCGCGGTTACCTTACCAATACTTGATCGACTATTTGGCACGAATGCGTAATAACAAAATCCCCCGTCACCACTATGGAAACGGGGGTATTTTTTACAAAAAATAAATTATTTCGGCAACACCACTTCAATCGCCGCCTTAAACTCGTCGTAACTTCGAGGATTTGGAATTTTTCTGCCATTCAAGAAAAAGGTAGGCGTAGAATCAATCCCCGCCAAATTTCCACCAGACTGTTGTCCTGCAACAAAATCAGCCACCGCAGAACTACTCATATCACTTTCAAATTTTGCGGTATCAAGCCCAAGATTTTTTGCGTATGAAAGAAAGATTGTTTTGGCATTGGCAGAAGTATCCCAATCTTTTTGATGTTCGAAAAGCATGTCATGCATCTCCCAAAACTTCCCCTGCGCGCTTGCCGCTTCAGACGCATACGCCGCAGGCAACGCGTTTGGATGAACTTCGGTCAATGGGAAATGACGCATTACAAACTTCACTCGGTCACCATACTCTTTCTCAAGTTGTTTCACGAGTGGGTAATACACACCACACGCCGGACACTGAAAATCGCCGTACTCAATAAACACCGTCGCAGAATCAAGTTTCCCTCGCGCATGATCCGTTGCCGAAAGAGCAGGAATTTCACCGATCTCTTGTGGAGTAGTCGTAATGGCTCCAGGGCGTGGCACCAAAGCACCCACCAATCCAGCCACCACTAAAACAACGATAAAGAGGGCAAATAATTTTTTAACCTTATCTCGACTGTTGCCTCGCGTATGCTCCTGTCGTTGCATCCGTCGTCGCTCCTCCCGTTCCTGTTTTTGCTCTAGGTAGTTAGTATCCATATCAGTCAATTATAAATAAGCACTGCCCAATCCACAATGTGAACGCAAACACTCTGTACAAAGATAATTTTTCATGGTATAGAACAACGAGACGAAGTTCTCTGGTGTATACTAAAGAGCATGAATGAAAATTTTGAAAACAACGAAAGGATACAAAATGATATGGAAAAGAAAAAAGCATCAGTAGAAATTTCAGAAGGCGCCGAAAAACACCCTGCCTTTGAACTACTAAAAGCACATCTTGAAAAATACGAACGATTTGAGGCAGATGAACTGATGGTTCAAATCTGGTGTAGCGAAAAATTGCTGGGAGCAGAAGAAATGCAACCGGTCTTTGATGCGCTAGAAAATATGCTTGGTGATTCCTACACCTCGAAACCGAATCCGGAAAACGAAGAAGACGAGAACAGTCAATACTGGACAACCTTTTTTGGAGACACATCAGAAGAAAAAGGAATATCGGTAACAATACGCTGGAAATAAAATCTCCCCGCGATGCACAAAAAGCAACGACCCCAATCGTTGCTTTTTTATTTCTGATTTTTTCTCAACTTGCCACGCCCCCTTGTTGTCATTCCCGCGGAGGCGGGAATCCATGCTTCTGTATTTTTTTAATTCGCAATGCTCAATTCGTAATTTCTTAATTTTCTTACTAGTGGCTAATTTTTACAACTTCAAAATACTCTGATACTGCCTCAACACTTCTTGGAAGTAATACGGCACCACAAACCCAAGCGCAATGAGTGGTAACACAAATGCTACAATGGTAGCGATAAGAGTCCACATAAAATATTTCCGAGTTTTTTCAACGGATCGATAAATTTTTTCGAGAAGTTCCTGTTGACTCTGTAACCGAGCCATAATCACGTCATGATCATTTGTTTCCATATCATAAATATATCACAAAATACGGACCAACACTTGGCTTGGTGAATAAAAAATATCCGCCCCACACGGTTGCGTGGAACGGATATTTTTTAGAAAAACCGATTATTTATTTCGCGGTAGAAGGAAAGTTGGCAGTTATCGTCACATCAGCGCGTGAGAGTAAAATCTCATCAACTGGTTTTGCCTTTTTTGATTCACCTCCCCAACAAGGACGAGACGCATTCCAGTCATTGGTACCGTTTTTGGAGTAGAGGTACAAAGCCATCTTCGTATTACCCTCTTCCGTAAACAAGTCATATCCCAATTCCTGCGCTTTCTTAAACCATGAATCCAAGTTAATTTGGTACTTACCAACATCATTGGGATTCACAATTCCACGAATAACACGTCCTTTATCATCAAACTGGCGACCACCAGATTCACACTTTGCAATACGCTCAAGAACATTCAAAGCGATATTACGAGCAAACACTGCGGCGGTCTGATGAGTTTCAGCACGATGCTCAACGGGAACCGTTGGGGCATGAGCAGTAATTCCGTATGAAGTAGCTGCGGTTATTGCGTTCGGGTTTGCGATAAGTAAACCGCCTATCACGCCCCCTACTAACCATCGCACAGCTCCATTGTTGATATATTTACCCATTTTGAGTGGTTTTCCGGCAACCACCAAGCACGTATCGGATCAGTCGTAAAAGTCGAATCGGGGAAGAAAACTAATAAATAATGATTTTTAAGTTGTAGGCTCCAGTATAGTCGACCCCTCCTCAAAAGTCAAGAGATAGTGTTGCAAAAAGTGAGCAATACCAACGTTTTTTGCCAATAACGCTTGGTATTACAGGGTTATTCTGTTGCGCGAAACACACAACAAAATCGTAAAAAATGAGGATAAAGCGGAATGCAAATCGTTCAAAAAAGAGGCCCCGCAAAACCCCCAAAATACCTATTTTGATGAAATGGCACCTGTCAAGCACCCCCCACTACCCCCCAAACATTGACTTTTTACAAAAAAATGCTATTTTATAGTATAGATAGACAAATAGACAAGTGTCTATTTCACACAATCACCCCGTAGTAAACCAAGGAGAAAGAAAATGAAACTTGAAGACCACCAAGAACAATACGACCTATTCGCCGATCGGTGGCGGTGGATAGAACAAGAGGTAAAAGAATCATTGGGTTGGCGAAGTTGGAAAACCATCAAAGCCGACCGAAATAACCAAGAAGAATCATAGGAATGGAAAATGAAAGAATATTTCCCATTTCTCACAACTCCTTACTGGAAAGCGGTAATTGAAAGTGAACTTTCTGTGAAAGAACGCAAACTCTTAGCCTCAATGAGACATGCAAACAAACCACTTTCTTCAAAAGAAATAAGTGAAAAATCTCGCTTGGAAAAGAGTTATGCGGCTTCACTCATAACTCGACTGTTAAAAAAAGGATGGCTTGCTCGAAAAGGAAGATCTGCCTACATCATTAAAAATGATGCGTGCCGTCAGTATCTTCGCGATCGACTCGGTTACAATCCTCGCATGTAATCATGCCAACTCAAAAGCGTTTGGTTGAAAGATAGATTTACTATTTTCAACCAAACGCTTTTTTATTTCTTATTTTTCTCAACTCGACTCCTGTCATTCCCGCGGAAGCGGGAATCTATGCTTTTGTATATTTCTTTATTCACGCTTCACGATTTAGGTTTTACGATTCTTAATACGCAATCCGCAATCCTTAATTCATTATTCACAATTCACTCCGCCAGCTGGCGGATTACGCTTTAGGTTTTACATTTTACGATTCTTAATACGTAATCACCCAATGCTCAATCCGCAATTTCTTATACCCTAAACGTTTTAGGATTTTCTCATCCAAACGTAAATGTATAAAAATTGACTCCGGATTTATCAACAATAAGCTCTAGCGTATGCTCCCCATACTCCGCCTCATCGATTAATTTATACAACCGACTCCCCGAAACAGTCACCACTCCATTCACTACATCTGCCCCACTAAACGTTCCCACTGGCTTTCCATCGCGCAACACCGTTACCGACACCGGTGTTGGTGATGATGCCACCATATATACATGCTTCGCTTTATATTTAAAAACAACCTTCGCGCCAGCACTCACCGTCGTTGCAAACTCATTTTGTATATTCCACTCCCCTCCCAAGTACAATCCCCCAGAAACTACTTTTGAAGCATCGGGAACGGTAAATGTTTTTTTACCGGAAAGATTAGGAACGCCATTTTTCAAATACTCGTTCCGACTCGCGCCGAAATACGTCTCAACACTAATCGGTTGCGTTGAATCAACCGCGATCATATCAGTTGGTTGAGTGATTCCGCTGGGAACAGCAATCTGCTGGCCAAGTGCAACGCTACGCTCTTTTAACAATTCTTGAATCTTTGCCTCAGTTTCATCGTACCCACCTTCACCAATATGGTCATACACAATATATCCATCGATATCGATAATATATTTATGTGGCCAGTATCGATTTCCATACGCTCCCCACGTTTGATACTCATTGTCTTGCACCACCGGATACTTGATACCAAACTTCGTTAATGCAGAAGCAACATTGGCTTTATCCTTTTCAAACTCAAACTCTGGCGTATGCACTCCCACGATTTCTAAACCTTGATCTTTATATTTCTGATACCACGCATTTAAATATGGCTGTGTTCGTTGACAGTTGATACAGCTATACGTCCAAAAATCCACAATCACCACTTTTTTTCCTACTACATCGGCGAGTTTAAACCCATCAGCAGTGTTTAAATACCCAGAAATTCCAGCGAGTTCAATAGCGCGTGGATATCGCTTTTCTTTATTTTCTCGTCGAGTTTTTGTCTCAAGCGGTGTTGGCGCAGTTGTTGTCGCGGGTATTGGACTGGTCGACGTGCAGTTACCAGACGCTTCACACGTTTGTGGGGTCAGCGCATCAACAATAATCTCTTTTTTGTCACCGTTTGAAATTCCTGTTTGGTGAGAAAATTTCGACTGCACATACCAAATAGATCCGCCAATAATAAATAAAACTACCAACAAAAGCAGTGGGTTTTTAATCATAAGAAAAAATTATTTAGATAAGAGGAATGAATTGAGCACTGAAAAATTCGCGATCAAACTCAAATTTTGCGTAAACACCAAAATACCAAGCACGATAAGAAGAATTCCAAAAAGGATATTAATGTAATGCACGACACCAATAAATCGATTGATAAACGCCGAAGCCTGCCCAGCAAAAAGTCCCACGATTAAAAATGGAACAGAAAGCCCCAACGAATACGCCATAAGTAGTGCAAACGCCGACCCAGGTTGCGCGGCAGCAAGTCCCAAGATAGCTCCCAACACTGGCCCCACACACGGCGTCCACCCCGCTGCAAATGCCGCGCCAAACACAAACGAAGTAAGGTAGCGCGAAGAAAATCGACTCCCCACATTCATTTTGTATTCACGTTCCAAAAACGGCAGAGAAATAATGCCGGTTAAATACAATCCAAAAAAGATAATCAAAATCCCCCCGATGCGCGACAGCCATACCTGCACATCAGAAGACACAGAAACCAACACGCCGTTTAACAGCACGCCAAGCACAGCAAAAATAACCGAAAAACCCAATACAAAAAAGACGCTGTTGATAAAAATCTGTCGGCGCTGATTTTTTGCATCAGCCATCGATGATCCCGCCAAGTACGCTAAAAACCCAGGGACGATCGGCAATACACACGGGGCAAGAAACGAAACAATCCCCGCAAAAAATGAAGTCAAAATAGTAATATTAGATGCCATAGTGCT
>CAZELH010000036.1:0-1462 GCA_964513095.1 uncultured Candidatus Saccharibacteria bacterium | reverse complement strand
TTTGTCGGGGCGCCGAGAATCGAACTCGGTCTTTACGCACCCGAAGCGCATGTACTACCGGTATACTACGCCCCGACAAAATATCCGAAATTTACTCCCTGACTATACCCCGTTTCCCAAAACCCTTCAAACAATTACACGCCAATCAAATGCGCTACCTCATAAAAACCCCACAGCGCCAACCCCACAAACGCAATACTCCCCAAAAAAGAAATAACGGGATTTTTGACCACCACGATCGTTCGATCCGGTGATGCGTACAAAAGCATATTAAGCACCATGTGTCCCGCAAACACGCCAATGGCAAACCCAAAGACATTTACAATGGAAAATAACGGCACATATCCCGCGAAATCATCAAGCCCCAAAATAAACGGCACCGAAAATGAAAATGCGAAGAGTCCCCAAAAACTACCCGATCCGCCACTCCCTGTTTTTAAACTCGGCACAATATATTTTAAAGCCGGCGCAATAAGCGCATTCACCTTTTCTAACAATACTCGAAATCCATTGACTGCTTTTTGAAATACGCGCGGGTAGCGACCATCGTGATCGTCGGCATGCTCCAACCCATCTTGCGCGAGTCGAAACAACACCAAAGCCGCCAAAAAAATCATCGTTGCCAACAACCATCGAATTTCTTTAAAAAACGACCACAAAAGAAGCACAATGAGCGTACCAAGTGCATTCCCCAACGCAGTCCCAATTTCAATAGCAACACGAGACTTCCACCCACGATACTGATGCATCAGTCGCCCGATAAAAATCGCGAAATCAATCGACGTCTTTAAATAAATAGTGAGCCCAATCAATACATCGTACCAACGAACATCCAAAGAAATTGATGCGTGAAAATACTGATTCAACAAAAAGACTTCCCCCGCAAGTACGCCAACCAATCCGCCAAAAACAACAATGGTCAATGCGAGTGGGAAAAATTGTTCAAGGAAAAAGGATCGATTCATAAAAAAACTATCGGTGATGCCGATCGATAATTTCTCGCAATCGTTTAAGCTCAATTTCAATTGCCATCAATCGACCAGATTCGTACTCAACCTCACTTTCGGTTTTTTCAGCAACTTTTTTCTCACCACGCAGTCCAGAAATAATAATCTGATCACCAATAAAAACGGAAACAAGTAGTCCCGTGGCAAGGAGCAACACCGCTCCCACGACAAACGAAACGGGACCCGTCATAAATGAAAATTCATCAGCCATATGCCACACTCCCCGCCAAAACAACACAATCGCAACACCACCAATCAAAGAATAGACGATCGGGTAATGGCTCAAAAAACCTCGAATCTTATCTTCCAACTTATCAAAAAACCCATAAATAGTTCTCATATAGAGGTATTATAGGTGCTTCCCATATCAATTGACAAATTATAAAAAAAATATACTATACGATGCGTACTCACTAGTGAGTACGCACATTAACAACCGAAAAGGAGCTTGTATG
>CAZELH010000035.1:2811-8571 GCA_964513095.1 uncultured Candidatus Saccharibacteria bacterium | reverse complement strand
CCTTGTGCATTGTGTTGTTCTGCCACAAATCGTGTAATCGAGTTTTCATCAGACTCAGAATTCCTAATGAGCGAATTAGCGCGACTACCACTATCAGTGGCCATTTTTTAAATGTTTCCGTCAGTTTCGGCTCGCGTTCGTCTAGGCATTCAGATAGTTGTTTGCCTGTTCGAGTAACCGCACTTTTGACGAGGATTATTGCCAGCACCGCTTGCCAGAGAGGTCGCTGGTTTACCGGCAGATTTTCTTCCTTGAGAATTTCGATAAAATCTATCCTCAAGAAATGGGTTAGGGCACCAAGACCAACCCAAAACAATGCGATGAAAAACAGTGTCAATATCGTATTCATACCCGCTTCTCCTTTTTCAGTTGGAAAATATTAGAAATCCGTAATGGAAATCTCTTTTGTTTTATTACTCTCTTTTTTGTAAAATGTCAAGTTTTTCCGCTCCTTATTTTGTTGTACAATAAGACAACTGATTATGGAGTATCAACCGACTATTGGCTTGGAAATTCATGTGGAGCTGGCGACTGCCACAAAGATGTTTTGTGATTGCACAAATGATGCAACAGAAAAGCACCCGAACGTTAACGTCTGTCCCGTGTGTCTTGGGCATCCGGGGACGCTTCCCGTGCCAAATAAAAAAGCGATTGAAAGTCTTATCAAAGTTGGCTTAGCATTGGGCGCGGATATTAGTCCTCTTACGAAATTTGATCGCAAAAACTATTTTTATCCCGATCAGCCAAAAGGATATCAGATTTCCCAATATGATTTGCCCATTGTGCGTGGCGGTATGTTAAACGGTATTCGTATTCATCGTATTCATTTGGAAGAAGATGTGGGAAAGCTCCAGCATGGCACGGGTAATGCCACGTTGGTAGATTTTAATCGTGCGGGCGTGCCTTTGATGGAGCTGGTGACCGAGCCGGATGTTCGATCTGCTAAACAGGCGGGGGATTTTGCGCGTCAGTTGCAACTCACTCTTCGTTATTTGGGAGTGTCCGACGCGGATATGGAAAAAGGACAGATGCGCATTGAACCAAATGTGAGTTTGAATATGGGCACGAAAGCAGAAATTAAAAACATCAATTCTTTTAAAGCGGTTGAGGCGAGTATCGAATATGAAATTGCTCGTCAAAAAAAGGCATTGGAAACCGGTGAACCGCTTCGGCAGGAAACGCGTGGGTGGGATGAGGTGAAAAAACAAACGGTGCATCAACGGTACAAAGAGGGCGCGCAGGATTATCGATATTTTCCCGAACCCGATATTCCGCCATTTGAAACAGCGGTGTTTGACATCGAAGCGTTGCGCGGAGCACTACCAGAACTTCCTGTTCAAAAACGCGAACGATTTATGAAAGAATACGGGCTTTCAGATGTTCAAACTGAAACGTTAATTCTCGAGCGTGATTTAGCGGAATTTTTTGAAGAATCGGTGAGCGAGCTTCGTGCGCAAATTTCTACTGCTTCACCGATGACGCTTTTTAATTACCTTACCACTGATTTGAAAGGATTATTGTTGCAGAAAGAAGATTCTTTGTATGCGTCAAAAATTACTCCCGAACATTTCGCTCATTTAATGGTGCTTCTTGAGAAAAAAACAATCATGAGTCGTCAGGCGAAGGATTTATTGGTTTTGATGTATGAGAGTGGGGAAGACCCAGAAACGTTGATTGCAAAACATGATTTAGGAACAATTGATGACGGCGAAGCGTTGCGTGTGGTTGTAGCCGAGATCCTTGCGGCAAATCCGACGGTAGTGCAAGATTATAAGAATGGTAAGGTTGCCGCGTTGCAATTTCTCATTGGTCGAGCGATGGGAGCGTTGAAGGGACGGGGAAATCCAGAAACTATTAAACAAACAATTCTTGCACAGCTATGATGATTCATCATTTAAAAAATTTAGGGTTAGCAGATAAAGAAGCAAAAGTGTATGCCGCGATGCTTGAGCTGGGGCCATCTTCGGTACTTGAAATTTCTGCTCGGACCGGCGTGAACCGTCCCACAACCTATGTGCAAATTGAAAACTTGCGTCGCATGGGCTTGGTCAGTGTGCAGACAAAAGGAAAGAAGCAGTTGTTTCAAGCCGAAAGCCCCGATCAGTTTCAGGTGCTTCTTGAAAAAGAGCAGTCAAGCGTGCAACAAAAAAAGCAAGAATTGGCTGATGTGCTTCCGCAGTTGTTGTCGATGTTTGATGCCTCTGGGGGGCGCGCCAAAGTGCGTTTTATTGAGGGTATAGAAGGTATTAAAAAAACGCAGGAAGAATTTTTGCGATCTGGTGAAAAAACGTTGTATGAGATTTCATCGTATGATGATGTGTTGCGTATTTTCCCTAATCATTTGGAGTCGCACAGTTCTAAGCGATTGAATAAGAAGATTTTTTCAAAGTTAATTTATACGCACAGTAAGGGGCCTATCTTGGAGGGAGTGGTGAATGCCGAATATACGCAAACGAAACATATTAGTCCCGAAAAATTACCGATTGGATTTGATGTTGCTATCTATGGATCGACGGTGGCGCTTGTTTCTTTAAAGGGAAGTATTTCCGGTGTGTTTATTGAACACAAAGACATCGCCGATTCTTTCCGTGGGTTGTTTGAAGCATTTTGGAATTTGTTATAAAAAGACTTGGCTGATTGTAGCCACAAAAATTAATAGAGCCACACAACAGTTGTTGTGTGGCTCATTACCGATTTATACGGTCTGACATAGGTGTTGGGTTATGTTAACATAACTCCTCCATATAGTTTTTTTTGATAAGGATGTGGGGTCTTGGTAGCTGTCTTTGGAAGTTACCACCCCTTTTTGTACTCTCTTAATACTAGCATATCCCGTATTATTTGTCAAATACCCCTTGGCTGGCATACGGAGGAGCTTCTTTTGGGTCTGTTTTACCTCGGTTTGTTGTAGTGGGCACCAAACAGGCGTAAAATGAAGGCATGAACATCAATATCAATTTTATTCATTTGGATCATTCAGATGCGTTAAAGAAGTATATTGAAATGAAGTTTGGTTTTTTGGAAAAACTTACCTCAAAAATTGATAGAGAGCGAGTTGCGACATTGTTTGTGGATGTGAGTCGATCGACGCGTCATCATTTGAAAGGTGAAATTTATAAAGCATCGGTTGTGTATAAGCTTCCGAAAAAAACATTTCGCGTGGCAGATACAGACGTGAAGATTCAAGGGGCGGTGAGTAAGACTCGCGATATATTGAAAGGATTGGTGCAGGAGTACAAAGACAGTCTCTCCGCTTCCTAAAGCCCCTATTATTTGCTATTATTCACCCCATGTGGTGTTTTGCTAGAAACCCTGTATTTGATAGGGTTTTTAGTATTTTTATCGTATCTACCCCCACCACCATTTTAAAGACTATTCATTTATGTTTTCAGGAATAAAAAAAATACTTCAAAATAGGCGACTTTCGGAATTTCAACGATCTGTTGCGAAGATCAATGCGCTTTCGCAAGAAATTAGTGATTTGTCCGATGAGGCTTTGAAAGAAGCATCACGTGAGTTGCGCAAAGATTTCCTTCGTGCCACTGAGGGTGGTTTTGATATCCCACAACCGTTATTGGTGCGCGCATTTGCGCTCGCTCGTGAGGCATCCTATCGTACCCTTCGACAACGTCCCTACGATGTGCAGATGCTTGGTGGGTTGGTGCTCGCTCAAGGTGCGATTGCGGAGATGGGAACGGGCGAAGGAAAGACATTGACTGCCGTTGCTCCAACGTATGCTCACGCATTAAAAGGTGAGGGCGTTCATGTGGTAACGGTCAATGAATACTTAGCGCGACGCGACGCAGTGTGGATGGGACAGATTTACCGTGCATTGGGATTGTCGGTTGCCTGTTTGGTTCCCAATGCTGCCTATTTGTATGATCCGGAATGGAAAGTTCCGGAAGATACGCAGGCGCTTATTGATAAAGAGCGAGATACGACGGGTAGTTTTTTGGTGCAACAGGATTTTTTACGACCAATTAGTCGTCGAGAAGCGTATGCTGCCGATATTACCTATGGTACGAATCACGAATTTGGATTTGATTACTTGCGTGATAATTTGGCGTATAGTTTAACCGATCAAGTGCAACGCGGACATCCGTTTGCGATTATCGATGAGGTAGACAGTATTTTGATTGATGAAGCGCGAACGCCTCTTATTATTTCTGCGCCCGATAGTCAATCGAGTGATTTTTACAAAACCTTTGCGCGCATTGCTCGCACGTTATCTGCCGATACTGATTATGAAGTTGATGAAAAATCAAAAAGTGTTCGTATTAGTGAGGCGGGTATCTCTAAGGTAGAAAAAGCTGTAGGGGTACAAAATATTTATTCGCCCGATAATTTGCGTTTAGTGCATTATTTGGAAGAAAGTTTGAAAGCACACGCCTTGTTTCATAAAGACAAAGAGTATGTGGTGAAAAATGGCGAAATTATCATCGTTGATGAATTTACCGGTCGCATGTTGCAAGGACGTCGGTATAATGGTGGACTTCATCAAGCAATTGAAGCAAAAGAAGGAGTGCATATTAAAGAGGAGTCGCGTACGTACGGGAAAATTTCAATTCAAAATTATTTCCGATTGTATAAGAAAATTTCTGGTATGACAGGAACGGCGGCGACCTCTGCGGAAGAGTTTCATAAGGTATATGAGCTTGAGGTGTATACGATTCCGGGCAATAAACCTTCGGGTCGCATTGATTTGCACGATAAAATTTATAAAAACCAAGAAGCGAAATTAACCGCTATTATTGAAGAGATTCGCGAACGAAATAAAAAAGGGCAACCAGTGTTGGTTGGCACCGCTTCTATTTCTGCTAATGAGCTGGTTTCGGATCGACTAACTCGCGCAGGTATTCCGCATGAAGTACTCAATGCCAAAAATAACGAACGAGAGGGTGCGATTATCGCGCAAGCAGGTAAAAAAGGCGCAGTGATGGTGGCAACGAATGTTGCGGGTCGTGGAGTGGACATTATCTTGGGTGGTAATCCACCGGAGGAAGCGATGAGTGCGCAAGTCAAAGCACTTGGCGGGTTGCATGTTATTGGTACTCAGCGTCATGAGGCACGTCGTATCGATAATCAGTTGCGTGGTCGCGCGGGACGTCAAGGCGATCCGGGGTCGTCCCAGTTTTATCTGGCGCTTGATGATGATTTGATGCGTATTTTTGGCGGTGATCGCATTAAAAATTTAATGGATCGGTTTAACTTACCCGACAACGAGCCGATTGAAGTGCCTATCGTGTCGCGAGCGGTTGCGGAAGCGCAGTCGAAGGTTGAAGGCGCTCATTTTGATTCACGCAAACACCTTCTTGAGTATGATGATGTGTTAAACAAACAGCGCGCGGCGGTGTATAAAAAACGACAGGAAATTATTTCCGCGTTTGATGCGCAATCACTGGCCACTCTTATTTACGATTCCGCATTTTCTTTTGCGAAAAAAATACTAGATACCGCTCATCTTGCTGAACAGCAAGGAGAGGAGGGGGTGTGGGAAAAAGTAAAAGGTCAATTTGTGCAAGCAAAAATCGTCGATACTTCTTTTTCCGCGGATGATATTACTGCGGAGAGTATTGAGGGGGCGCTGGTGAAAAAGAGTATGGAAGCAACTACTGATCCGCAAACGATCGGGCGATTACTTTCGATTGTCGATATGCTTTGGATGAATCATTTGGATGATTTAGAAGCATTGTCGGAATCGGTAGGACTTCGCGCGTACGGTCAACGAGATCCATTGGTTGAATATCGCCGAGAAGCGAA
>CAZELH010000035.1:0-2711 GCA_964513095.1 uncultured Candidatus Saccharibacteria bacterium | reverse complement strand
TAATGTTTTATTATTATTGCAAGAGGTGTTTTAGCCTCTTTAACTGTTTTTTGACAATCTTGTAGGCCAGTAATGGTCTATTTTTATGCCTAGAGGAGCTTTCCCATGAAACGAATTTCGTTCGGTTTATTTCTCGTTCTTTCTGTGTGTTTGATGGCTTGTACTCCCACTCACGTGGTGACTACAAATCAACAACCGTCGATTGCAACCCAAGCGGTTGTTGCCCCCGGACTTGATTTGCAGGCCTTGATTGGCATCGCAAAAACGATTCAGACTGCCGAGCAGTTTGAGGCAACTATTAATAACCCCGCAAGTGGGTTAAATAATCTGGATGTCGACAATGACGGTCAGATCGACTACGTTCGCGTGGTCGAGTATGCGAATGGCGGAACAAGGGGATTTCAACTTTTTGCCATTGGGTCGACTGCTCAAAATGAAGTTCAGGTTGCTGATATGCAAATTCAGCAGTCTGCTTCTTATGCGCAAGTGCATATTGTCGGTAATCCATCAATATATGGTTCTACCGGAGTGTACGTGAATCGATACCCGTTGGCTGAATATATCTTGTTTTCTTCCTTGTTTGTGCCGACGCACCGCGTGTACGTTTCTCCGTATCGGTATAATTCTTTACCGAGAACATATGTTCGACGTCAGGTTACAACTGTAACTCGTAGTACAACGCGAACGGTTCAGAGTAGTCCTCGAGTTGGTCAAGCACCAATTCAACAACCTCTGAATCGGCAAACACAGACTGCGCAACAACCGTTGCGCCCTGCCCCTGCTATTCCGCCATCTCAGCGGAATACATTGCAGAATCCGAATGACTCACAAAAATCATTTGGAATTCGTGATGCCAATCGCCCTGTTCCTACGGCTGGATTTGGGAAACCAATTCAACCGCAGGCACCTCCGATGGCATCGCGTCCTGCTCCGCCTGTTCGTTCGTCGCCTCCGCCAGCATCACGTCCGGCACCGCCGATTCGACCGAGTGGAAAAAGAGGCTAGTTAATTGTTTTGAGAAATGATGAAAGGATATTTATGAGTACACCAATTGCGCAGGAAGTCGTTGATATCCGGAAGCGATATCAGATAACCGACCAACATATGTTGGTTTTACCCGCCATCGTTCTCCTTTGTAAAATGTTTATCGAGAACATGAAATTTTCAATTTTGTCAGACGGTGAGGCAAAGTTGCTCGATCCTGTTTTTAAGTGGATGAATGAGGTGGGGCTTGTCGATCTTAAATACGAAGGAAAAATGGTCTACTATGTTCCTTCGGAAACCGGCAAGAAGTTCTTTGAACAAGCTCACCGACGGCGTATCGAGTTTAATCAACTCTTCGATATCTTTTGCGCGGTCGATATTACGGGATCCGAACCCGTTTTTGGATTTTCGAAAATATTTGACTACAAAAAGGATGATCCGGCGTGGAAAAATTTCCTTGCGCAGGAATGTTTTGAGGATTTGCGGGTCGCCGTTGCCGAATTCAAGGTGAATGAGGATGGTAGCAAGTTCATTGATCCCGTTGAGTTGGTTTTTATGTCCTTTCTGAAAGAGGGGCGTTTTGACTCCATTCGGTCGGGTTGGGAGTTCGACTTGATGAGCGGTGGATTTTGGAAAGAAGTTCTTCAAGTGTGCAACTCCAATCTTTCTTGGTCAGAAATTGGCCAAGAGGCGATGGAGATAATCATCAACTCCGGTACCGAACTTCTGTACCAACTGCACGAAAAAGAAAAGGCTTTGCGTGCCGAAGATGAGGCGTATGCCCAGCAAGAACGTGAGCTGGCAGAATCTCACCAAACAACACCGGCAGCACCGCATTCACTGGTAGAGGTGGAGACCTTTGAGGTTGTCGAAGAGGAGGTTTATGAGGAATCATTTCCTCTTGGGTATTTCGACCCTTATTACCGAGATCCTTACTACTTCAGTTCCGCGTGGGAACCATTAGTTTTCTTTGATGTTGCTCCCGTTGTGGTGATTTGGTAATTTGAATGAGTTTTCCCCCGTAAAGACATGCGTGTCTCTACGGGGGATTTTTTTATAAAAATTAGCTTTTGTGTTTGTGGGGCTTTCGTGCATACAATTGATTTGTATGCCAAAACCTAAAAAAAGAGGAGTGTATGATCAGATAGCAGATTTTGTGTATGAAACAAATATTCATAGTGAGACTCCACGATCGGGATTCTGGTTTTTGGGAAGCGGAAGTCAGACGGTAGCAGAGCATCTTTTTCATACGGCGATGGTGGCGTATGCGCTTTGTTATCTTGAGCCGAAGGCAGATAAAAATAAGGCAGTCCTTATGGCGTTGTTTCATGATATTGGTGAAGGTAGAACGTCCGATCATAATTATGTGCATCAACGGTATGGTCGACTCGCAGAACCCCAAGCGGTGGCAGATATTGCCAGCGGTGTTCCGTTTGGACCAGAAATTTTAGCGCTTTTTAAAGAAGAGCAGGAACGGGTATCTTTGGAGGCACGGTTGGTAAAAGATGCCGATCAACTCGAATGGATTGCGACGTTGCGCGGAGAAGAGGTAAAAGGAAACGCGAAGGCGCGAGAGTGGATTGGATTTGCGGTGCAACGCTTAAAAACTGCTCCCGCGAAAAAATTGGTGAAGGTGCTCCTTAAAACTCATCCGGATGCATGGTGGTTTCATGGTGGTGATGCATGGTTTATCGATCGCAACGAAAAACATAAAAAATGGAGTTAGG
>CAZELH010000034.1:0-8695 GCA_964513095.1 uncultured Candidatus Saccharibacteria bacterium | reverse complement strand
GACTTCTGTCTTATCAGGACAGCGTTCTACCACTGAACTACACACCCGAAAATTGTTATGTACGGCGGGCAGGTCAGGACAGTGGCCTACCACGTAAACTACACACGCAAAATACCCTATCACTGTAATAAAAAACCCGATTTTCTTCAATAGTTAGTTTTTTCTGTATTGAAATTGTATATGTCTTTCTAAATCCTAATATCTAGTGGCTAAACCCTAACTTTAATGTGCGCCTTGGAGGGATCGAACCTCCGACCTTTTCAATGTCAATGAAACGCTCTACCACTGAGCTAAAAGCGCAAATTCAACACAATCAATGTACCATTCCCTGCTCCATTTTTCAAACAGAGAGAAATCATACTTCCCGCCTTCTCCCTCTATATCTATATTAATTCTTAATTCGCAATACTCAATCCGCAATTCATAATTCTTTCCGCCTCCGCCGGCTGGCGGATGAAGGATCGTCCTTTATTATTTGCCTATCGCGCTACACGATACACGTTACACACCTCACGCTACGCGATAAGGTATAATAAAAAAGAATGGATACGAACCTCAAACACCACCTTACTGTAGCAGGAACAACTATAGGGATCTCGACACTGGTATTTGCAGGATTATTTTGGTGGCTCGCTGATGATATCCAGACACAAAATGAAATCATTCAAAAAACACGCGCGGATATAGTTGCAGCCACCCAAGCACAACAAATCCTCCCGACACTTCAAAAAAATGCCGCAACAGCCGCGCTGTACAAAGAACCATTAAAAAAATTCATTCCGCAACAAGATCAACTTTTATCGGTATCTGGCTGGATAAAACAACAAGCAAATATTCATCGCCTAAATTTCGATATGACATTTACCGGCACTCCAACCACACCAACCCCGTCCCAGCCGGGAAATACCAGTTTCACTATGCGAGGAGAAGGAGATAAAAATGCGATCGTTGATTTTTTAAACGACATTGAAGTCCTTGCGCCACGATTCGCATTTAAACTCAACGACATCAACCTCACGCAACAGAGCTCAACCACGTATCGATTTGCCGCAACAGGATATCTATTCTTTGCCGCAAACCAAATCGAATCACCACAAACAACCCCATGACCGCAACAAGAAAAATACTTTCAACATACAGTCTCGTACTTGCAGCGTGCATCGTGTTTGGAATACTCGTATCAAGTTATTTTTGGTCCGGCATGACACTCATAAAAGAATTCCAGAAAACATACACCGTTCAACCAATAGACACAGGAAAAGATTTACCACAATTTGATTTAAAATCAGTCCAAGGGATAAATATTGGCGGAGTAATTTTAAAATAATATGAATAAAGAAGAGCGGACGTACTACAACGCTCTTGCAATAAGCACCGACGCCAGTTACGCCAAACTAACAAAGTACGCAGACACGAAAAAATCGTGGTATGAACTGTGGCAAACCTACGGTCTCAAAAACACCCATGATCCACAAGAACTGTATAAAAAAATGGAAAATGCGGGCGTCGAACTCATTCTCAAAACCGATCCCGACTACCCAAACCAGCTCAAAGAAATTCCCCACCCTCCTCACGCCCTCTATATAAGAGGAAATCGCACAGCAATAAAAAACACACAAACAACCACAACGGTGGCTATTGTTGGCACCCGAAAAGCCACCGGATCTGCCACGCAATGCGCCAAAGAATATGCAAAAATCCTCGCGGAAGAAGGAGTACTGGTCGTCAGCGGTCTGGCATTTGGCATTGACGCAGCCGCTCACCATGGAACGCTTACAGGCGGGGGCACAACCATCGCAGTCCTTGCCACCGGCGCAGACACGGTCTATCCAAAAAATCACCATCATCTCGCTCAAGAAATTATCGCGGGTGGCGGAGCAATAGTAAGTGAGTATCCCTGTGACACCCAAACGCTCCCCTACCGATTTTTAGAACGAAACAGAATAGTCAGTGGCTTATCCCGCGCCACTCTTATCATAGAAGCACCACTTGCGTCAGGATCACTCGCCACCGCCAGGTTTGCGCTCGATCAAAACAGAGATGTCTTAGTAATTCCGGGACCGATCACCCATCCAAACTACCACGGCTCCCATGAATTAATTCGCTCCGGCGCGTCACTCATAGGAAATGTTGAAAATCTATTAGAAGAACTAGGGATAACGCAAGAAAAAGAAACGCTCAGCACCGAAAAAGAAATAAAAAACAAATCATATGATACACTAGAAGAATCGCAGATAGTCAACGCACTCTCCCATGCAGACACGCCGCTCTCGCTTGACAAAATATGCGAAATGACCAAAATAAGCATTCAAGTCGCCGCCGGCGCTCTTACCACACTCATCTTATCTAATGCCATCCACGAAACAGAAAGCGGGTACGCAATCAAAAACACTCGTCATCGTTGAGTCACCAACCAAAGCGCGCACCATATCGAAGTTTTTAGGAAACGAATATGATGTCCAAGCAAGCTTTGGGCATGTTCGCGATCTCCCAAAAAGCAAAATCGGCATAGACACCGAAAAAGATTTTACTCCTTCCTATGTAATACCCGTAAAAGCAAAACCAGTTATTACCGAATTAAAAGCTAGAGCAAAACATGCAAAAGATATAATTCTCGCAACCGATGAAGACCGCGAAGGAGAGGCGATATCATGGCATCTTGCCTACGCATTAGGCTTGGAGCCAGAAAAAACAAAACGAATTGTATTTCACGAAATCACCAAACACGCCATCGAAGAAGCGATTACCAACCCACGCGCGCTTGATATGCGTCTTGTCGACGCCCAACAAGCTCGTCGCGCGCTCGACAGACTAGTTGGCTACGAACTCTCCCCGTTTCTCTGGCGCAAAATTCGATACGGCTTATCTGCCGGTCGTGTTCAATCAGTCGCGGTGCGACTCATCGTAGAACGAGAGCGCGAAATTCAAAAATTTATTCAAGAAGAATACTGGAGCATCGAAGGAGAATTTTCAAAAGAAAAAAATGAAAAGAAATTTCCGGCTCGCTTAGTAGAAAGAAACGGTGCATCGCTGGAAAAAATGGCGATTAAAACAAAAGAACAAGCCGACACAATTGTTGCAGACCTCAAAAACGCCCACTACACAATATCGGGGATTGAAACCAAAACAGTCAATCGCAATCCAGCCTCGCCGTTTACCACCTCGACCCTCCAGCAAGAAGCGGCACGAAAATTCGGATTTTCCGCATCGCAAACCATGGTGATAGCGCAACAACTCTACGAAGGTCTTGAACTCGGCACCCACGGAAGCCAAGGTTTGATTACCTATATGAGAACAGACAGCGTCAACCTCGCCGCCACAGCCGTTGCACAAGCACACGAAGTTATCGGCGAGCTATATGGCAAAAAATATCAACTAGAAACACCACGAATTTTTACCACCAAATCAAAAGGCGCCCAAGAAGCACACGAAGCAATTCGACCAACCGACATCAGCAAAACCCCCGAAAACATCGCCACCTACCTCGATCGTAATCAACTCAAACTCTACACACTCATCTGGAAGCGAACCGTGGCATGCCAAATGCAATCCGCGCAACTCGAACAAAAAACTGTCGACATTCACACCAGTGACAAAAAATACGGTTTTCGTGCCAACGGACAAACAGTGTTGTTTGATGGATTTATGCGTGCCTACACCGAAGGCGCCGATGATGGTGAGACCGAAGAAGAAAACAAAAATACAATCCCCGCAGATCTTGCCACAAACGATGCAATAAACGGCGAAGATATAAAAGGAATACAGCATTTTACCACCCCTCCTCCTCGGTACAGCGATGCCACACTTATTAAAGCCCTAGAAACAAACGGCATCGGTCGCCCATCCACATACGCACCAACCCTCACGACCATTCAAAATCGCGGGTACGTAGAAAAAATTGAAAAAAAATACTCACCATCAGAAATTGGCATTCTCGTAAATGATCTGCTCGTGGAACATTTCCCTGAAATTGTAGATATTGGATTCACCTCAAAAATCGAAGATGAACTCGACGAGGTGGCCGAAGGAAATATGAAATGGACACAAGTAATGCAGGAATTTTACGATCCCTTCAAAAAACACTTAAAAGAAAAAGAGGAGTCCGTTGCAAAACAGATAGAAGTATCAGACACCCCCTGCCCTCACTGCGGTAAAATGATGATTATAAAATTCGGCCGTATGGGAAAATTCTTAAGCTGTCCTGAAGAAGGAAGTAAAATCACCCAACCAATGCCGGAAGAGGCCGCACAAATTAAAGCGCTTCAAGAAAAAACAAAAGATGAAAAATGCCCGCTCTGTGGCAAACCAATGAACGTAAAACGAGGACGATTTGGTTTTTTCTTAGGGTGTAGTGATTATCCAAATTGCAAAGGCATCTCAAAAATATGGAATAAAATCGGCTTCAAATGCCCAGCCTGCACCATTGGCGAACTCGCCGAGAAAAAAGGGCGCGGCCGAGGCAAGCCATTTTATGGATGCACGAGATATCCGGATTGTATGTTTGTCACAAACAAAAAACCAGAAAGCGAAGAAGAATTAAAACAACTCCACGCCGCGTGGGTAGCGAATCCCCCAAAACCTCGCTTTAATAAATTTGCCAAAAAGAACCCATCGGCAAAATAATAAAATTATCTCATGAGTATTTCCCTCCCTCAAAAATTGGCAGTGGCGATACAAAAAAATCCCGAAGGACTCCTTAAAACCGCAGTCGATTTTGCCATACGCGCCCACACTGGTCAAAAAAGAAAAAGCGGAGAACCGTATGTAACACACCCTCTACAAGTAGGAGAAACACTTATTCACTGGGGACTCGATGAACCAACCATCATCGCCGGCATACTACACGACACCGTCGAAGACACAACCGTTACCCTTGAAGATGTCGAACGTCTTTTTGGTACCGATGTCGCATTTCTTGTTAATGGCGTTACAAAAATAAGCAAAATAAAATACCGTGGCGCAGTTGAAGCGCAGGTAGAAAATCTGCGAAAAATGATTTTGGCATTAAGCCAAGATATTCGCGTGGTATTCATTAAACTCGCCGACAGACTCCACAATATGAATACCTTGGGTGCAGTTGCTCCACAAAAACAAAAACGAATTGCCGCGGAAACCGATGAAATTTACGCGCCCCTCGCCTACCGACTCGGCATGCACCAAGTATCAGGTGACCTCCAAGACCTTGCCTTCCCTTATCTCAAACCAAAAGAATACGCGTGGCTCACCAAAACAGTTCCTGAGCAGTACGAAGCCCGCATACAATACCTCGAAGCATTCAAACCAGAAGTGGAAAAAATATTGAATGAAAATGGGATACAAAACTACACCATCGATTTTCGCGCGAAACGATACAGCAGTTTGTACAAAAAATTAGTTGCTCACGATATGGACATCAGCAAAATCTACGATTTAGTCGCAATGCGCATCATTGTTGACTCAACCGCCAATTGCTATGGAGCACTCGGACTTATTCACGCGCACTACCCCCCACTCCCCGGCCGCATTAAAGACTACATCGCCATGCCAAAACCAAACGGCTATCGCAGTCTTCATACCACTGTCTTTGGACCCGAAAAAACAATCATCGAATTTCAAATTCGAACACGCGAAATGCACGAAGAAAACGAAAACGGTATCGCTGCGCACTGGCTCTACAAACAAAAACAATCAGGGATAAAATCACCTCATCCACACATCCTCACGCAAGAACTCACGTGGGTGCAACAACTAAAAACTTGGCAAGAACACATCGAGTCAGGCAAAAGCCCCGATGAAATTCTCGACACCATGAAAATCGAATTTTTCAAAGACAGAATTTTTGCCATCACCCCCGCTGGTGATGTTATTGATCTTCCATCGGGAGCCACTCCGGTCGACTTCGCCTACCACGTCCACAGCGTTCTCGGAAACACCTGCGTTGCCGCCAAAGTAAACGGAAAATTTGTGGCGCTTAATTACCCGTTAGTGTCAGGTGATCTCGTTGAAATTTTAACGCAAAAAAATAAAATGCCATCGGAAGATTGGCTTGAATTCGTCAAAACAGCCTCTGCCCGCGACAGGATACGCACCGCGCTCCGTGGCAAAGAAAACGCCTTAACCAAAAAACATCGTCCCCAAAAAACGGAATTTAAGCTCACGGTGATTAGCCGTGTTGGATTACTCAAAGACATAACCGCCATCATCGCTCGTTCCCACATCAACATCACCGACGTCACCTCGGTCGGTGCAGGCACTGGCGTTTCAAACGTTATAAAAATAGTCTGCGATCTTACTGACACAGAAAAAGCTGTAAAAATAGCAACAAAATTAAAACAGCTCAAAGAAATTCGCGAAATTACACATCGCCTCGTGGCTTAAAAAAGCAAAACTCCGAAATCCAAAAAGGATTCCGGAGTAAAAGTAAAAAAATTACATCAAGAAAGAACTGTCTCCCTCCGTTTCCACAGAAAAATCGGCGGAGAGAAAAGCAATTCCTTCCTGAAAAGAAATGACTTCGATGGCGACGTTGTCACCGGTTGCTTCTTCAATCACTTCAATATGCAATCGTTGCCGAATAGCAGCACGCACTTTCAAAGGGGTTGAAGGACGCTGAAAAAGCATCTTGTCGTAGCAATCCCGATGCCACCGTTTCCACTGATAGGCAACGTAATCGCCTTGAAAAAACTCTCTGCAAAATTGGCACAACATAGCGCCCCCTTTCTCGCACATCAAAAATATGCGAAGAAAAAAATTGATAAAATAGATATTTAAAATACGTTATAAAAGAGCGAGAGAAAAAATCGAAAAACATAGAGCGCCTTTCAAATCCTTTTCTCACTCTTCCATCTACTATTATATTATACACCAAATAGATAAAAAAGTCAAATAACACACCTAATCATAAAAATAAAAAATCAGAGAAAGAACTCCCCACCATTCTTCAAAGAAACCCCAACAAAAGAAGAAGTATTAAGAAGCGTTGGATACTTAAAATCATCAACAACCACAGAACAGTCAGGAAGCTCGCCCTTATGTTCAGCCAAATAAGAAAGCTTATTAACATCTCCTGATAAATAAGGAGCTCTGGGATTAAAAGATTCCAAGGCGAGAACTCGCTCATTAACAGGAAGCTTTGATTGTTCTTCGGCAAAATCATTCATAGTAAGAGAAGGCTGACCAAGGGTAGAAAAAACAAGAGAATTATCGATAAAATTTTTCAACGATAACAAATGACGTTCATCATCAATTTGTTGCAAAAGAGCTTCCTTGCTTCGCGACGTCAAAAATCCCATACGCGCAGCTGCGGATCGCGAACGCATTTCCTCCAATAAAGGCAAAATAGTGGGTCGCAAAACAGTCAAAACATCGCTTCCTTTTAAACGCACACTCTTTGCTATCGTTTCATCGATATCGAATAAAATTGCAGGCGCGGAAGACTTTTTCAAAGCTTCAAAAAACGCCTCCAAAACATGCGTGGCAAAAAAAGACTCTCTGGCAAGCGTTTTTTCCACTTTTTCCTCTTTTTCTTTTTCACTTAAAAATTCATCATTGAAATCGATTGAGTATTCCCGAAGAAGCAATTTTAGATTTTCGACAATAAACGATTGATTTTGCTCCCACCAAAAATTCGCTTTCTCACGAGAAGATAATTCTTCAAAATGACTCTCAGTAGGATGTGGTACAAGCTCACTCATAATAATTAGGTGTGTAAATTCAGTTTTTGGACAATCTGATCAAGCTCTTCTTTTGAATAGTAGTTAATCACGATCTTCCCCGAATCACCACTGGCAGAAATACGCACCGGAGCCCCCAAGTCGGCGCTCAATTTTTCTTCCACGAATTTAATTTGTGCAACATGAGGATTCCCCCGCTTCTGTTCGCTGTCGATATTTTTCAATCGGCTCTTGAGTTCTCGCGTCGTCATCTTTTTTCCAATCAAATCATGGAACAATTTATCCTGCGCGCCTACATCACCAACGCCCAAGAGTAATCGCCCGTGGGATTCGCTAATTTTACCTTCTTCGATCGCCTGTTGCACCGCCGGAGGCAAATCAAGTAACCGCATGGTGTTTGCCACCGTCTCTCGGCTCTTCCCTAGTCGCGCCGCAATTTCCCGTTGAGTCAATCGAAACTCATCTTGCAAGCGCGAAAACGCGCGCGCCATCTCGATCGAACTCAAATTCTCTCTCTGTAAATTTTCAATAATGGCAAGCTCTAATCGTTCTCGCTCAATATCAACATTTTTTATAATCGCGGGAACGGTTTGTAGACCTAATTTTCGCGACGCCAACAATCGCCGTTCACCAGCAATGAGTTGATACTCAACATCCGCCCCTCCATCAGACTCTTTCACCAACTTCGTCACCACCAATGGTTGTAATATTCCAAACTCACGAATAGAAGCGGCAAGCTCATTAATCGCCTCTTCATCAAAATACCGACGAGGCTGTAATGGGTTTGCAACAATCTTCGATGTTTCAATATGAAAAATAGCGTCAGGAAATTTCGCCTCCGGCTTCACTACATCTTTATTTTTTTTCGAAGAAGCGGGTCGTACTGGATCAAACGAATGAGCGGCTTGCGAAGATTCAGGAGCGCCCCCATGATCACTCGTCAACTCAACATGAACAGGAATAGAAACACCCGCTGGTGAAGACGCTAAAATTGGTTCATATTTTTCTTGTGAAACGCTATACGGCTCAATAAGATCTTCATC
>CAZELH010000033.1:0-8872 GCA_964513095.1 uncultured Candidatus Saccharibacteria bacterium | reverse complement strand
CCCAGCAGTTACTACTGCATCGGTTTTTACTATAACAAAAAAACCAAAAAAGACCAATTTTTATTGCACCTCGCTTCCCTCTTTTTGTTTGCCATGTTTGCGAGGTTTTTTTATTCCTGCGCCGGATTCATGATTCGTTGGCGTTGTATCCATTGTCATTTGAACTTCTGAATCTTTTTGACTCATAACTGGTTCAACTACTGCCGGCTGAGCAAGTGAAGCACCCTCAACAATATGCGTTTCAGGAGTAAGCACGGCGGTTGGATCCGGAATCGTTGCGGACTTATGTGCTGAAAATACGCTGGCACGGCGCGTTTGGGATCGAATTGCGTTCAACTGACTCGTGGTGAATGTATCTATCTTCATCACCACGATCTTTACCCGACGCAACATTTTTTCAAATATGCCCCGCAAGAAGGTGTCTACTTTTTCCGGAATTCCTGATTGTAAAAAACTATCCATCGCGGCGGCTGGATCGTGAGGCAATGGCGATCCATCTTTTGTCTCGTACACTCGTGGCAAGGCACGTACTGCCAAATATAGCATCACCACTGCCGAAATCACTATTATATTAACCACCAAAAACCATGCCATAAAAATGTAAAAAGGATTTTATGTTTTGTATTAAACCTCCATTCGAGAAAACCCTTTTATCTGAATATTTTCTCCTACTTGCGATCCCACCTCTACTACCAGCGCTTCAATTGTTTTTGAGGGATCTTTTACGAATGGCTGTTGCATTAATTCGGTTTTATCGGCTGGAGCCATCGCGGCAATGTGCATGGCAACATCATGTGCCAATGCCTGAAACGGTTCAGATCGAACGACGAAATCTGTTTCGGAGCGAATATCAACCAATACCCCCACACGTCCTCCGTGAACATAGGAGATAATCAACCCCGCACCTGTGTCTCGTTCGGATCGTTTTTCCATTTTTGCAAATCCCTTTTCGCGAATTACTGCCATGGCCTTTTCCATGTCACCCCCTGCTTCTTCAAGTGCTTTTTTACACTCCATTACTCCAGCACCGGTTGCTTCACGCAACTTTTGAATCATTGATGTGTCCTGCATATGCGTATAAATAATGTTTATTCAGTGTATCACAAGATGCATCGAGTATTCAATATGAACCATTTCTGCTTTCCTATATAAAAATCGCCCCGATCTAATGGGACGATTTTTCTCTTTCTCTTATTACTCCTAGGAAGCGGAAGATTCGGAGGTTTGAGCTGTTGGTGCTGGCTGATTAATCATACTTACTCGCAAGACTTTTGCTACTTCATTCAAAAACCATCCCACGCTCGCCAATCCATTGGTATTGCCAACAACTGGATACTCAACTGACTCTGGGTTTGCATCAATGTTGGTAAATGCAATAACCGGAATTTTTGCATGATGTGCTTCAGCAACTGCTGCTTCATGTACTCGTGGGTCTATTACCAGCATTACGTCTGGGATCTTGGTTAAACTTTCGACACCACCCAAAAACTCATCGAGTCTGCGCATTTCTTTTTCGATCATTACTCGCTCTTTTTTCGTGTACTTATCAAATGCCCCTGCGGCTAAATCGCGCTTTAATTTTTTTAAGTACTCAATTCGCTTTCCGATAACTGCGAAGTTGGTGATTGTGCCTCCTAACCAGCGCTTCGTTACAAATGGCAAATGCAACTCGGTTGCCAACGCGGTTACGGCATCGGTAATCGTCAACTGGGTTCCGACCACCAAAATAGTAGCACCAGTGGCGGCTTTCTGTTTCAAGAACGCCATCGCACGATCTGCACCTTCTTGGGTTTTTTGAAGGTTAATAATTTCCACTCCATTGCGACTATGCAAGATATATGGCTTCATTTTGGCATGGGTCTTGCTCTTTCTTTTGCCAAAAAATACCCCTGCGTCAATCATCTGTTTAAAAACAGCTTCTTGCTGGGGATCAATAGCTACGGGCTGGATTGTTTTTTCCTCTGACATAATAGGTACCAGTATAAAAAAGGTTGGCTAAAATGTCAAAACCCCTCTTTCTTGGTAGATACGAGGGGTTTATTGGTTAGGGTTTAGCGGAGAACGCGTCGCCACAGGTGGCAAAAAGCGCCTGTTTAATTGATTCTGCTACTTCTTCCACGGAGCGATTGGCTACAATGGGAAGTATTGGGAATGGCCACTTCCCTATTTGCATGGCGTACGCCCCTTGGACTCGTTCAAAAAATTCAGCGGGGCGACTATCAAATGAATCATCGGTTCGCTCTCTCTTTTGATGCGCGAGCTCTTTTCGTTTCATAATTTCTTCAACGGGCATCTGAAATAGGAGTGCCAGATCGGGCAGTACACTCCCAACAGCGGAAGCAATCATTTGCGAAACTATCTCTGGTGGTACGCCCTGCCCACCACCCTGATACGCGATCGAACTTAAAAAACAGCGATCAGAAATGACGATATCACCGGCCTGAAGCGCCGGTAATACCACTTCGCGAAGCGTGAGAATCCTGTCAGCACAAAATAACGTCAGCGTTGCTAACGGATCAAGCGAATCCTTCATCGCCGGATTTTTTACCATTGTCCGCAATTTTTGTCCGGCTTCGGTAAATCCCGGTTCGTAAACTGAAATTATTTTTTTATCCGTTCTATTTTTTAACCACTCTTGTAATAACGTCATTTGTGTTCCTTTTCCTGCGTAATCAGGACCTTCGAGCACAATATACGTTCCTAGAAACTTTTTTGGGCTTTTATTCATAGACTACTATTTCTTTCTGTTATATTGGTAAGTATACCTCTGTCATCATAAATCGTGAAACGTGAAACGCATAATACAAAATCAATCAATTTTGTCATTCCCGCGAAGCCCTGCCTGCTAGCCTTCATTAAAATTACGGCTTAGTAAAACCGGCAGGCAGGTTTAGCGAAGGCTGAGTGGCTATTGGTGGTGAGGTAAGTCGAACCAACTACTTCTTTGAATTCTCGATTATCCCGCCACCAAGCATTGTTTTTCCGTCTTTATCGTAAAAAACTAAGGATTGCCCCAGTGCCACAAATTTTTGTGGCGTGGAAAATTCCACTTCATACACCCCGTTTTTCTCTTCTGAAATAATTGCCCGTGCTAACGGTTGTCGATATCGCACACGCACCATGACAGAACGTGGCTGTTTGCGTATTTCAGTCTCTGTTTCTTTGTTAACACACGATATTCCTCGTATTGTAACTTTTTTCGCAAATAACGATTCGTGCTCATCACCTTCAGCAACGATTATCGTGTTTGTTTTTTCGTCTTTTGTGGCGACATAGAATGGGAGATGATTCGTAAGTTCCTTTGGTGTTTTGAAATTAATACCCGTATGCCTCTGTCCTATCGTATAGAACGCAAGACCATCGTGCGTGCCAACATCTATTCCCGTCGTCGTAATAACTCGTCCCGGATTTTTCGGTATGTACTCTTGCAAAAAATCCATGATATTTACTTTTCCCAAAAAACAAACACCTTGTGAGTCTTTTTTTTCAGCAGTATAGATACCTGCTTTTTTTGCAATTCTTCGCACCTCCATTTTTTTATACTCACCGATGGGAAATAAACAATGGCGCAACTGCTCCTGTTTTAGCGTCCACAAAAAATATGACTGATCCTTGGTTGTGTCGAGAGCGGGTGCAAGGGTATAGGGTTTTGCATTCTTACCATAAGCCATTCGCTCTTTACTATTTGCTAATCGCACGTAATGTCCGGTTGCTACAAAATCCGCTCCGAGCGCTAGCGCTTTTTTCAAAAAAATACCGAATTTTATCTCGCGGTTACACATCACATCAGGGTTTGGCGTGATTCCATTTTTGTAGCCATCAATCATGTATGATACCACCGCTTTTTTATACTCTTCTTCAAAATCCCATACATAAAATGGAACACCCAGTTGCTCCGCCACAATGCGCGCATCACGCGCATCAGAATCCGCGCATCCGTCGATATTGTAACAGCGCATAAAGACTCCCACGACACGATAGCCCTGTTTTTTAAGAAGGTATGCCGTCACGGAAGAATCGACTCCTCCGGACATTCCGACAAATACCGTTTTATTGTTTGTTTTCTTATGCACAGCCGTCATGCGTTTTATTTATTGACAATATTCGCACTTTTGTCATAGTAAAGCAAGAAGTAGCTTTACAGTAGGAGATTTTTATATGCGAGAAATTACCACAACTACCCATACCCCCGATTTTTCAAATCATCGGATACAGCAGACTCTTCATAGGCCTGCGACCGCGGAAGATATTGGCTTTGCGATTGTTGGAGTTATTTTGCTCATCAGCGGAATACTTGGCCTTTGTGCGCCAATTTTAAAACTATCTATTTCTGGCACCGCGATACTATCTGGAAACATTCTTTGTATTGCGATTGGTATCGTTCTTGTCACACTCGGCATTCTTCGCCATCACCAAGCAAAACGGAAAGGGGTGACTCATGAGTAATCGAGAGACTAAAGATGTTGATCTTTTTTATGTCGGCGGAACAATTATTGCAAGTAGCATCTTTCTTTTACTTGTAGCGCTTGTTTTTCGCAATCATTTCTTTTTCACGATTGCGTTGTATTCTTTTACCTTTGGTATCGGAGTGTTGGTTGGTGTTATCATCCCACGAGTATGGCGTTGGATTTTGAAACTGCCCATATTCGTTTCGAATAAACCCACCTCCCGCTTTTGAACAACCGTTACCAACCGAAGGTCGCTTACTACAAGCGACCTTCTTTCTGTTTTTATACTTTCGTCTTAAAGAATTACTAATTTTTCTCCACTCGTTCTACATACTGTCCAAGTTGCGTGTTCACGCGCACCACGTCGCCACTGTTTATAAACAAAGGCACTGTCAATTTTGCTCCGCCTTCCAACGTTACTGATTTATCTCCGCCTTGCGCAGTATTTCCCTTAATTGCCGGAGGGGCGTCCTCTACCACGAAATCCATCTTGACCGGAAGCTCTACTTTAATAATGTTGCCGTTGAATCGTACCGTTAATACTTTTGTGTTTGGTTTATAAAATGGTGCTTGATCACCGATCACTTGCTCCGGTAATGAAAATCGTGCTTTTGGATCCCCTATTTCATGAAACCAAAACTCACCGCGACTACTGTAGATAAACATCGCGTCTTTCTTTTCTACATCAGCTTCTTCAAAATTATCGCTCGCTTGAAAGTTACGGTCGATTACTTTGCCGTTAATTAAATTCTTGAGTTTTGTTTGAGCAACGGCTTTTCGTTGTTGCATGCGCAAAAAACTCATTTCAATGATTTCGTATGGTGCACCTTCGTAGACGATTATTTCTCCTTTGGCGAGATCGGTATAAGAAAGCATGGCGATTAAAATAGTGTTTTTATTACAATATATCCGATTATATCTTAAATATTTATAAAGTCAAAAATACCCCTCATCAAGCTTAGGCTCAACAAAGGGTATTTTTTGAAAGGAAAAGAGAAATTTATCCTTCGAAGCTGTGCGGGGTGCCAGCACGACCACGAGTACTGCCTTCCGGCTCTTCTATTTTCAAATTTACGCGGGCATTATTTTTAATACCAACGATTCGAAGCAATGAGCGGATTGATTTGGCAGTTGAGCCTTGTCTTCCTACTACCTGACCCATATCCAATGCGTTGACCTTCAAGGAAAGCAAGACGCCCATCTCATCTACTTTTCGAGTCACCACGACATCTTCGGGATGATCAACAAGTGATTTAATGAGAAACTCAAGAAATGCCTGATCTGCGGTGTTTTGCGTCATAATTAAAATGTATTCTCTTTGTGTCACATATTCGACCTTTCAATTTCTCCTGAAATAATTCGTTTTTAAATTTTTTAAAAAATCAATCTAGGGGGAAGGTTTACGCCTTTTCAGCGGGTTTCGCTTTCTTCATTCGTACCTGTTTTTTGGGCGCCTCAATTACTTTGTGACTCACTAATAAGTTGTGGACGGTGGTGGTTGGCTGAGCACCTTTTTTCATCCATGCAGTCACTTCATCGCTTTTTACATTGAAAGCCTTACTGGAGCTGTTATAGCTACCCAAATCGGCTATTGGGGGGGCTGCCATCTTGGAACGAGCAGGGGCCACTACTATGCGGTAGCTTGGCTGGTGTTTTTTACCGATTCGCTGGAGCTTAATTGCGATCATAATATAATTACTCTATAGCATAGGGCTTCGGACTAAAATCGTCAAGATCATGGCTTTTGGGCGATTATTTGAGTCGTGTATCGCTTTACGGGGCCATTATCCGTTGGTTCTTTGGGAGCGACACTGGGATGCCCATCGGCATCTTGCGTGTACAGGAGAATCTTCCAATCTCTGTACCGATCTTCTAATTCGCGTGTTTTAAATAAATAGGGACGTAAGCCGTTTGGGTTTTGATCCGTATAGGCGGATATTACGTGCACTCCTTGTGGCGCGGTCATTGCGCGCATTTTTTCAAAAAGCCCATCGATGTTTTCAGGAGCACAAAAGTGAAGTGAGTTATTACAAAGAATGACATCAAAGAGCGACGAGGACGTAAATGTGGCCATATCTTCCTGTATGACTGTGATTGGCAATCCCGCAGTGGCACTTTTTTTCCGCAACGATTCAACCTGCTCCTGCTCTACCTCAACAGCCGTTACCGAAAATCCCTGTTGCGCCAAAAATGCCGAGTTCCTTCCGCATCCAGCCCCGAGATCAAGCACTGTCCCTCCCGATTTATACACCAATACTTTTTTCACCAAAGCCGATGGTTCCCTCCATGATACCACCGGAGACCGTGAAAAAAACTTAAACATGCTGTTCGAATTTCAAGGACACTACCTTGGACGTGCCATCAGTATCTAATGTCACCCCATACAAGACATTGGCGGCTTCCATCGTAACGCGGTTATGGGTTACCACAATAAACTGTGTTTTTTTAGAGAACTCTTTCAACATTTCAGAAAATCTTCTGGCATTTCGCTCATCAAGCGGTGCGTCAATTTCATCGAGCACCAAAAATGGTGGCGGAGACACGGAAATAAGGGCGAAGATGGCAGCAATTCCCACCAAGCTTCGTTCGCCACCAGACAGCACATCAAGACTGGCGATCCGCTTGCGAGGCAACTCCACTTTTACCTCCACACCCATTTCATCGGGTTGCTTTTCCTCATCCCCTCCATCTTGCTCGCCGTCTCCTTCATCTTCTTTTTTTCTTGCCATCACAACCGACACCATACTTGCCTTTCCCCCACCAAACATCAGATCAAAAAAATGAGCGAACGCGTCGTTGATCACCGATAGCTTACTATCAAATTCTTCCGCGATTTTTGTCTGCAGATCGTAAATTAATTTTTGTAAATCAACAATGGCGACTTCCAAATCACTCGCCTCTTTTACCAAGAATCCGTGTCTATCTTCAGTCTCTTGGGCTTCTTTAATAACCGCGTCATCGGCCTCACCCATACTCGCCAAATCACCACGAAGTTTAAAAATACTTCTTTCGATATCCGCCAGTTGTGATTGAGAAAGCGCGGGGACATTTTTCTTTTCTCCCATAAAGTCCGCTTCATTTTTTCCTGACTGCTCTATGTGTCGACGAAGTTCTTGTAGGCGCATTGTGTATCGTTCTTTTTCAAATTGAGCCGTTTTTAATCGACTCTGCGCTCGCTCCTCTTCTTCTTTGGCACGCTCCAGCGCAGCGAGCGCCGTTTTGAAGCGGGTATAATATCCTTCGCTTGCCTGTTGCATCTGGCGTTCTTGATCTGCCACCACACCCAACTCTTTTTCAATATCATTTACCTGCGCAAGAATACTCGCTAATTCATTTTTTATTTTTTCACCTTCATTCGCGATTTCGTTGCCTTGTACTCCCTGTTTCTGCGAAGAAGAAAATAATACATCAATACTTGCAACCATGTCGGTAATCGCAATGCGAACGTCGGCAATATTTTCTAACATTAAAACGTCTTTCAGTTTTTTATGAGTGTCTTTGATATGCGCGACGAGCACCGTCGACGCTGGCACCTCAGTGTTGACTACTTGCTCTACGGAACGCATTACATGTTCCAATTGCGCTTCTAATTTTCCACTCTCTTTTTCCAGTACCCCTTTTTTGCGGAGCAGGTCTGCCGTTGTAGCTCGAAGAGCATCGGTGCGACTGGCATCTGCCGGTTTTTGTGATTCAACTTCGGCAAATGCACTAGCAGCCTGATTTTTCTTTGTTGCAATCTCTTCCAAAAATCCCTGTTCTTTTTCTTGAGTCGCATCAATCGCCGACAGCATCGCGGTAATTTCCTGCAATTGACTGCCGTAAAACACCTGCTCGGCTTCGGCGAGATTTCTTATTATTTCGTCACGCTTTTCCCATCGACTGGTTTGTCGTTTTAGTGAGCGCAAATGTGGAGTAATTTCTTCAATAAGTGCGCGCACCTTCACGAGATTATCAGTACTTGCTTTTAATCGTCTTTGCGCATCAGCGCGCTTCATCTGATACTCTTTTAATCCCAAAATTTCCTCGAGCATACCGCGACGCTCTTGGGGAGTCGCTTGAATAAACAGATCGCTGTTACCTTGCGTTACCACAACCAACCCTCGCGATCCAAGTCTTACTCTGGCAAAAAAATCTACTAATTCGCGCAATAATACTTCAGATTTATTTAAAAAATATTTACTTTCCCCGTCGCGATTGACCATACGCGCGGCGGATACTTCTTCAAAGTCAACGGGGAAAAATTTATTATGATTTTCAAAGTAAAGCGCGGCTTGTGCCTGCCCCACACGGCCTTTGTGCGGAGTACCGGCGAAAATAAGATCATCAATTTTTGCGCCTCGCAGACTTTTCGCGTCTCGTTCACCCAAGAGCCAGCGAATCGCATCTACCACGTTTGATTTACCCGAGCCATTGGGCCCGACGAT
>CAZELH010000032.1:0-9048 GCA_964513095.1 uncultured Candidatus Saccharibacteria bacterium | reverse complement strand
GTGTCAAGTCGAAAAATCAGAGGAAATCAGATACACTACGAAATATGTCAAAACAGGCAAAAAAGAAGAAAATCGTACAAAAAACCAAAAAGAAAACCGTAAAAAAAGGCGTACAGCGAATTGCGTTCTTTGAAAACGGACTCAAAATGCCAGAAATGGAAGAAAAAATTTTGGCGTTTTGGGATGCGAACGTGATCTTCCAAAAAAGCCTCGACCAAAATAAAAACAAAAAAGAATTCGTCTTTTTTGAAGGCCCCCCAACCGCCAACGGCCACCCCGGCATCCACCACGTCCTCTCGCGCTCATTCAAGGATATTGTCTTGCGGTACAAAACGATGCAAGGGTACTCCGTCCCGCGCCGCGCCGGCTGGGACACCCACGGACTCCCCGTTGAGTTGCAGGTAGAAAAAGCGTTGGGCTTAAAATCAAAAAAAGAAATCGAAACCTACGGCATCGAAGCATTTAACCAAAAGTGCCGTGAGTCGGTATGGGAATATATAGATGAATGGAATGAAGTGACGCGTCGCATGGGTTTTTGGATTGATGAAAAAAACGCATATGCCACCTACAAAACAAGCTACATGGAGACACTGTGGTGGATTATGAGTCAGCTCTATAAAAAAGGGTTGCTCTACGAAGGACATCGCATTGTGCCGTGGTGCACGCGTTGTGGTACGGGATTGTCGTCACATGAACTCGCGCAAGGATATAAAGAAGTCGAGGATACATCGGTGTATGTAAAATTTACCATCCCCGCTGGTCAACATATCGGTGCGTTTGAGACAACACAAAATACCAGCATTTTGTCATGGACAACAACCCCGTGGACACTCCCTGGCAATGTCGCGCTGGCGGTAGGAGAGGATATAAAATATTCGATTGTAAAAAATGAGCAGGGAGAAATTTTCATCCTCGCAAGTGATCTCGTGGAAAAAGTGTTGGGAAGCGATACGGTAACCGATATCGCGCGGGTGTCGGGTCGCGAATTAGTGGGGGTAGAATATACGCCGTTGTTTTCGGTAGCAAATTTGCAATCGGAAAATTCATATAAAATTTACGGAGCGAATTTCGTCACGACGACCGATGGTACCGGTGTCGTACACACGGCGGTCATGTACGGTGAAGACGACTACGCGCTGGGAAAAGAAATCGGCCTCCCACAACAGCACACCGTTAGTGAAACCGGCCATTTTACACAAGCAGTAACGGAACTCGCGGGAATGTACGCCAAAAGCGCCACCACCGAAAGTAAAATTTTTGAACACCTCAGCAATAATGGAAATCTGTTAAAAACAGAAAAATACACGCACGACTATCCGCACTGTTGGCGCTGTGATACACCGCTGTTGTACTACGCGCGCGCCGCGTGGTTTGTGGCGATGTCGACGTTGAAAAAAGAATTAGTAAAAAGCAACGAGACGATCAATTGGAATCCAGACCATATCAAAAAAGGACGATTTGGCGAATGGCTGGCGGAAGTGAAAGATTGGAATTTTTCGCGTGAACGGTATTGGGGAACACCAATTCCGATTTGGCGATGTGGCGAGTGTGGACACAGTGAATCAGTAGAAAGTTTGCAAGAGCTTGCGCAAAAAACCAGCCATGGCAATACGTTTATGGCAGTTCGCCACACGCAAGGTGAGCACAATGTAAAAAATTTCATCGCGTCAGGCCCTGAAACAAAAGACCACACCTCGCACCTTACAAAAAAAGGAAAGAAAGACGCGCTGGTGATTGCCAAAAAATTAGCCAAAGAAAAATTTGATGTCATCTACACCTCTCCATACGAACGGACGAAATTTTTGGCGCACGCGGTCGCGGACATTCTCGGATGTCCAGTAGAAGAAGACGCACGACTGGGCGAAATAAACACCGGCGTTTTCAACTGGGGGACTACGAAAGCGTACCGCGCATTTTTTGCCGATCAGCACGAAAAAATGAAAAAACGACCCGATGGCGGTGAGTCGGGTGCCGATGTTCGCGCACGAGTAGTTTCGGTATTGCAAGAAATAGATCGTAATAATCACGGCAAAAAAATCCTCATTGTAGCGCACGCCGATCCAATCTGGCTTTCCAAGGCGACATTCGAAAATGTCCCCGAAGAAAAATTGTGGGATGCATACTACCCAGATCTTGGGGGAGTCACCACAATTCCTGTTTCACAATTACCAGTAAATCGCGAAGGAGAGATAGATCTACATCGCCCATTTATCGACGCCGTCCAGTATAAGTGTGCCAGTTGTCACGCGGGGACGCTGACGCGCATAAAAGATTTGGCCGATGTGTGGTTTGACGCGGGTTCAATGCCGTATGCAAAAGTACATTTTCCGTTTGAAAAAAATCAAAAACTGGGAGGTGGAAAAATATCCGGCGTACCATTTCCGGCCGATTACATAACTGAAGCCATGGATCAAACGCGCGGTTGGTTTTACACCTTGCTTGCGGTCGCCACGACACTCGGTCTTCCTGCCCCCTATAAAAATGTTACCTGCCTAGGACTGATCAATGACAAACACGGCAAAAAGATGTCGAAGTCAAAAGGCAATATCGTGCTACCGGCTGATATGGCAAAAACCCACGGCCTCGATGCGGTGCGGTGGTTCTTCTACGTCGTCAATCCTCCGGGGGAAACGAAAAACTTTAGCGAATCAGAAATTGCCGAAGATTTCCGCAAACTTCACCTCATCCTCTATAACTGCTTTATTTTCTGGAACACATACGGCGACAAAAAATCGACCGCCAATCCACGCGCGTCAAAAAATATACTAGACAAATGGATTGTGGGCAGACTCGACGAAACAATCGCGCTCGCCACCACAGAGCTCAATGCATACCACATGCGCGAGGCAGGATTTGCCATTCAATCATTCGTCGACGATCTTTCACGGTGGTATCTCCGTCGCAATCGTCGCCGTCTGCAAAAACCAGACAGCGCCAAAGATTACGCGGTAGCTTCAGCGACACTCGTGTACGCGATAAAACAGTGCGCGCTTTTATTGGCGCCATTCTGTCCATTCTTTGCGGAAGGATTGTACAACGAAATTGCTCGTGCCGATACGCGTGGGAGATATAAAGAATCCGTGCATTTGGAAAGTTATCCAATCACCAATAAAAAAGCGGATAAAAAAATGATGCAGGCAATGGAGGTGACTCGCACTATCTCATCGGCAGGATTAGCCGAACGAGCAACGGGTGGCATTAAAGTGCGTCAACCACTCACCGCCCTTATCGCAAAAGACGCGACGCTGAAAGGCAAAAAAGAATATTTGGAAATTATAAAAGACGAAGTGAATGTAAAAAATGTGCTGTTTGATAAAGCACAGGAAAAAGAAGTCGTGCTTGATACGGTAATCACACAAGCGCTTAAAGAAGAGGGGGTAATTCGCGAACTCGTCCGCGCCATCCAAGAACTTCGCCAAAAACAAGCATTGCAACCAAAAGATAAGATTGTGGTAGAAGTGACCGCTCAAGATTCCGCGACTCACGCGACAATAACCGCCCACATCACCCTCATTAAAAAAGAAGTAAATGCCACAAAGGTTTCGCTGGTACCATCTGCCAAACACGGCCACGACATAAAACTTGGTGAGGTAACCGTCGTGGTTGCGATCCAAAAAGCGAAGTAAAATAGCAAATACCTTTTTACTGTCATCCCCGCGAAGGCGGGAATCTAGATTACCCAATCAAGTTGGGTAATGACACATGAAAACACAACCCATCCCTCCCATCATCCCCGCCCCTGTTGTCATTCCGGCCACCGAGCCTGTCTACCGGCAGGCAGGCCGGAATCTATGCTTTTGTATTTTCTTCCCGCCCCCGCGTCATTCCGAGCTTGGCGAGGAATCTCTGTGTTGCTAATAGAAACCAACCCCCGCCGAAGCCATAAATTCCCTAAAAACCCTTATTTTTCAAGGCTTTTTAGGAGTATCTTTGGGGGTACTTGACAAATAAATATATATGGTGTATAATATAAACATAACAATGAGAGAGTAAGAGATGGCGTAGGGGCGGAGATAGTAGAGGTAGAAAGATTGCTAAGGCACTTGACAGAATTTAACAATAGGTATATAATGCGAAATGTAAGGTAAAGAACAAAGGTTTTAGCAAGAAGGATGGCAGGCATACAAATGGCTCCTATCCTTCTTCCTAAAAGGAAGAGAGATTAGTTCTTTGAATAAAAAAAGTATAGCGATAGGTGATGGCGAGCGACCAATCTGATCTTGTGCTGTTCCGGTAGGGAATGGGTTTCCACCCAAAACCCCAAAATCACGCCCACGACACAAAAAATCTTGAGGCAAGTGTATCGGGCAAAACAGTACAGACGGTATCTGGACCGGTAAGCCAGAAAAAAAGAGAGAAGTCGTTCCACCAAGGAAACATCACCCACGCTACAGCTTTATATTTTAACGAATATACCTTACGTCCTAGCAACGAAGATATTCGCTTTAATAGTTAACTAACAATGAGTGCACCCCGCCCGATGATTAGTGGTTAAGTCCCAGCATTAGACGGGGAACACTCCTTGAGTAGCTTTTCTTAAAAGGAGAGAGGTTTCACAAGGCAGAGCTTTACAATAGAAATTAATAAAAATAATTTCTTCTATACACAAGATATTTTATTCACCAACGAGTTCGTGCTCGTATCAAACGGGAGCATTGTACGCCTTATTTTTTAAAAATATGGAGTGCAGAAGGGGAATAAATTACATCTTGGACATCATGAGTATTTTTAAAAAATACAAAATGATGGTTCACCATGAGCGAGTCTTAATTATGTAAATAAATAAGATTAGCCGAATGGTTCGGGGAGGAGGTGTTGGTTAGTAAGTAGCCAATAGGGTATAGTTGAAAACACAAAATTAATTCTTATGTTTAAAGCTATATGCCATAAGCTACACGCTCTATACTATTACTTCGTCCCCTGAATTGAGCTCGTCTTTTGTTTGTCATCCTGAGCGTAAGCGAAGGATCTCACAATAAGAGATAAGCTCAACGATATTCAAGGTTTTAGTGATAACCTTTGGGCGCAACTCCCATAAAAATCACCAGAGTGAATCATTCACTCGAGGCAGTTCGTATTGGCCTTAACAATATGAAAATCCCGAAGGAGGGATTATGGAAAACATGATTAACGTCCAAGTCGGTGGAAAAACGATTCAGTTCCCGTCAAACTTGACGGGATTAAATTGGCTGAGCCCGGCAATGACGGCTCCGCCAGCGGAAAGAACCCACGTCGGGTCCTACACCTGGGTTAATACCCTTCTCGAATATATCGGAGAAGGAGAAGACCAGATTGAGGTTATGGAGGACAAACGGATCGAGTATTTCGTGCTCCCAGACGGGAGTGCCGAGAAAGTCGAAACGACGAAACCCTTCAGCGAATGCGATAAAGCATTCGTTGAACAAAAAGAAGAAAAAACCACTTACCCAGCGGGTACGTGGTACGTCGACTATCCAGTTGGCGTTACGTTCGGTGGGCGCAGCGGAGTTTTTCTCCGCCCCATCGAAGTCGTTGAAAAAAAGAATGGTTGGTAGGCTTTGCGGCTAGTCCAAGCCATTACACTCCCTGTCGTGAGACAGTGAGTACAAACCCCGCTCACATACTGGGTAATGTATGTGCGTTGGTCACGAACGATATCGCGACAACACTCAAAGGGGGAGCCGACTTGCACAGTCATCGCTCCCCACTTTACTTGAGTTCGTCTTTTGTATGTCATCCTGAGCGTAAGCGAAGGATCTCGCACTAAAAGATAAACTCAAAAAAAGTTGTTTTATCTTGGCGGCACTGCGCCATAAATCAGTGCAAAAAAAAGGAGGTGCTATGAAAAAAATTCATAGCACAGCTGGTCAGGTGGGAATCCTGACCGGCGTTATCTGCGAAAGTAGATAACGCCAACAAAAATAATAGCGGTTTGTATGTTCCGCGTCGCCAAAGAACATTCCTTTAAGCTGTGGAGGTCAACAGCTTAATTGCCCCGCATCATGCGGGGCAAAAAATGGCCGACTCACGCACTTAAAGAGTCGGCCCTTTACTTGAGCTTTATCAGGGAGAGAGAAAATTTCTTTGGTAAGCTCAAAGAAAGTAAAAATTAAATACAATCTGGGCGATATTGCTTCGTCCGAAGGTGAAAATCCTTTGAAGTCATCCGTTTGTATGAGATGATGAGCAATCAGTTTTTTAAAGATTCTGTAAAAATCTTAAACCCCAGTAAATCCTTATCACTTATAAAAAAGCGAAAGCTTTAAGTGAAAGGTAGGGGGGGTCGTGGAGGGATTATGATGACCAACATTTCGAACATTCAAAAAATCGCATTTTTTTTCAACTATCTGGTTGCGCGTAAGGTTGCCATTGAAAGCAGTTTACAAGAACTGCTTGACCATATGAACAAGAAAGAAGTTGATGAAAACGATAGTTGGGGCATGACTAAAGCCCCCCGAGCAAACTGGCTTCACGGCTATTTAACGGAAGGTTTATGCGAAAACAACATTGCTGTTTTCTCCACAGCCAAGCACAATGCCTATAATTGGCTGAATGACGCAGCTCATAGGCTTGAAGAAATTCAAGCAATGCGAAACGAATGGGCAGAGTTGATTGACAGATTCTTAAACGACCATTCAATCTCGATTGATAGATCGGGGGTGAGTCTGTTGGCCTTTGACCCAAAGTGCCATCATCTCGATTACCCGGTGGAGGCGCAGTTGGTTAAAACCAATTTGGAAAAACTTGGGTTTTCTTGGGTCAACGTACCCAAAACAACCCTCGAATCAACACAGGTGCCCATGTCGAGGTTTGAAAAATACAGCCCAACAGAGGAGGTTGAGTATTGCATTACCCCAGACCCATGTGGTGGCGGGTTTATCGTGGTATTTGAGTATACCTACGAGAATGATGGGGTGTGGATAACCGGAAGTTACGGCGAAGAAAAATTTGAGAGCTATGAAAAAGCTCTCAAATTTTTCATGGGCCAAAGCGTAGAGGTAGAGGCGGTCTAAAAATAAAAAAATACACCTCAATCTTTTCTGGTTTTTCTGGCAGATTTTCCACTTCAAAAAAATCCGCCAAAGGGAGCTTATAAAATCGCACACACTCATGCGCACTCTAAGCTCCCACTCTTATCCGAGACTGCAACAACAATGTTGTCGTCTCGGTGAAGAGATCGCTCTTTACTGGTTTTAATTTTGATTATTTTTTTGAAGGAGGGATTTATGATCCAAATTAAAGAGTTTTCGTACTGGGCATCCGAAAATGGACAGCCCGAAGAAACATCTGTTTTTACCCTCAATGAGGGTAGAAACATTTGGGAAGTCCAGCCATTAATTGCCGCCGCAATCATGGCTGCATTTTCAACGCGGGGATGCGACTTCGCCGATGTCTTAATCGATCAAAAAAAGGTCGCCCACCTTTCGGGGTCTTTCCCCGTTGGAGCTGTCTCATCGACTGGCGAAGAGGATGTCGTTAGTTGGTGTGATAGAGTATTTGAGATATACGAAAAAATTAAGGAATTTTGAAACCAACCCCCACTCACATATTGGGTACAATATGTGCATTTGCCCCGCCATCGGCGGGGCAAAAATCCAAAAAAGGAGTGTTGAGGTTTACTTAAACCTTCTCAAAGACACTTCAAAGATGGGGGAGTCATTACATATGAACTCCCCACTTTATTTGAGACCGTAAGAGTAATCTTATAGTCTCAAAAAAAGTTATTGTGACATACGACTATGTTGCAAAAATTAAACTTCTGTTTTTAAAGGAGAAAAATATGAAGCAGATTACGCCGAAAGAATTGGCAAAAAAAATCGAGGCAGTCGAACTGCCTCCGTACGACCCGAAACAAAGCCGGGTCGAATTGTTTCTGTTGACCATCAATGGTCAACAGCACGAGTCTTTTTCCGACGGGCTCTGGGAGGCGTTCGGCAGCCTCAACGTGGATCAAAACTTTGATCCAACCGCCTTTGAACTGCCGGCCGAGGAGCCATTGTATGGCCTCGGCGACAATATTATCGAGGCGGTCCACGCTGGCGAACTGATGCCGCAAATTGCGGCGCGGGTTCGTTCGGCATACGCCCGCTTCTAAAAAACCGTGGGAGGCCTAAAAAACCTCCCCACCTTTATTGAGTCTGGCTTCTATGCAATCGTGCATAGCAAGGTAGACTCATTGAGATAAACGCAGATTTTCCAAGACCTGGCCAATCTCGCTAGGGAGGGAGGAAACTATGCAAGAGAAAAAATATGTCGCGAATTTCTCCATTAATACATTTAATGGTGTGATGGCGCACATGGAAGAATTTTTCCGCGTTGTCGGCACGGATCGCATCCGTGTCAAAGAAGAGAAAGGGAAATTCTGGTCATCACCATTTGAAACAAAGATGTGTTTCACTGCGAAAAGCAGTAAACCATTCGTGGTTGTTATTTTGACGGTTGCGAGTGGCGATGACCAACACCTGGACGGTGGCGTCAATGTGATTCGTGCCGTTCAAGAAAACAACTAAAACGCGAGTCCATATCTTGGGCTCCACAAATCTAATAAAAGGGGTGTCGCAGTTTATACAAACTGTTTTCAGGCACCCCTTCTCATCCGAATTTGGGAAGTTTGATTCCGGCTCAACGGTCGGAATGACAGAATTTCGTGACTTCAGATGGGAAATTAATTTCCCAAAACATTTTGGCGGCACTGCGCCATTATATCAGTGCAAAAAAGGAGGTAGTATGTACGAAGAAATTGAAGCTCCCAAACCACCATTTTTTGTGGTAGTAGATGGTTCGATTTTGATGGGCGAATTTCAAACCAGGAAACTGGCGGAAGAATTTGCCCAAAAAAATAACCTGCCACCAGTGGGGTGGTATACATCAATTTACACACTGGAGGATATCCTCGCGCTTTTTGGGCGCGAGGATTATTTTTACAGCGATCAATTTGTCCAAGATGTGTCCGTGCATTAAGCCGGACACGTCTTGGACGCCTTTCGGGAGTCGATGATATGAAACATTATCCGACTCCCACTCTTATTGAAGTATGTGAAGTCAAAAAACTTCGTGTACTTCTTCAAG
>CAZELH010000031.1:0-9710 GCA_964513095.1 uncultured Candidatus Saccharibacteria bacterium | reverse complement strand
GCTGCTAAAAATGTCTCAAAATCATCCCACCAGTCGGGGAATTCTTCCAGCTCCACCACCCCTTGGGGGAGTGACCACTCGTGGGGGAGACAGAGCCGAAACAGAGACCATTTCCCCGGAGCGCTTTTAATGTTTTCGCGACCGCCTTTTGTGCGACAGGTGGCTCCGCATTTGGCACAAACTTGGCGTTGATCAATTCGCAGAATCCAGCGCGTGGTTAAATTTTCAAACTCATTTTTTAACGCATCCATATAGGCGGCAGTCTGCAAATTGTAATCGCGGTAGATACTTTGAGATGTTTTGATATCAAGCACGCCAAATTTTCCGTCAATTTCCGCTAGCGCATCTATGGTTCCCGCATACCGATGAGTCCCATGCAAAAATCGTTTTTCAATGTAGTCCGGTTGGGTTTTAATATGAGTTTTTTCGGCAAATACCCTGTAGGCGTCTACCGATGCTTTTATGTGTTCGGGCACTTCGGGATTCCCACCCACCATTACCGATTGCACCATCTCATGTACCAACGTGCCTTCTTTGGCGGATTGTTCAGCAATTTGTTGGCCTTTTTCGTAGCCACCGACTTGGGCGTAGTATTTATAGAGTACCGGCTTTGCTTTTATTGAAATTATTTTTGTTACGCGGGGATACCATGCCCCATCAATGGTGTATCCGCTTTCTTGTTTGAAGGTTTCGGCGTTTTGTTCAAATGACATAGACGAATTGTATCAGATAGATAAAAGGGTATACAATCAAAAAAGAATGTTTTAGAGCTATTAAAAAGGAGGTGTTGTATGAAAGTTACAATTCGCCCGGTTGAAATTTTACAAATGGATTTGCAGATGGTTCTCCGGCTCTGGAAAATTGTTTATTTTTGTTTATTCGTGGAAATTGTAGTCAGTGCGGAAAATCAAAAATACATATGTATGAGCAATTCAACTTGATCCTCAAAACTCTTGGCGCAGAAGAATATTTGGCTTCTCGCAAAGAAAAAAAGAAGTCCTGATAACACAGTAGGATAGGACAAACCGCCCCGCTATAGCAGGACGGTTTTCTTTTTATTTCGTACCAAATACACAAATTAAAATGCTCTTCGAAAAAAATAAAAAAACTCAGACCATTTTATCTATATGTATTATAAAAATTAAAATGCCCCGCTTTCTTTGCTTTCTCAAAGAATGGCGCGGGGCAAGCCTTAAAAAGATTTATGACGCGTGGGGGATTAGCCCACTAATAGATATTGGATCACCCCCCTTCAGACCGATAAGATTTCCTTCAATTCAAGCGTGACGACAAAGGATTTACGAGTCATGATGGTGGCCTCCTATTAACAAAATCTGTGCGATTTAAACCGCTCCAGTTAGAAATGATCTTCTGCTTTTACTATACCAATAAATTCATCAATCGAGCAACTGGGGTGTTGTATTCACAATCGGACCGGCGCCCATCATCACTACGATTATTTCAGTAGCCTTTTTTTGATCAATACATTCTTGTATCGCAGTGGAAATGGCGCGCGGGATAAATTCAAGATTTGATTCATAGGCGACATATTTTTTTGGTTCTTTTTCTTTTATTTTTTTACTTAATATTTCTGATGTCTGCTTTTCGTCTATCATATCTCGTCCGGGGACAATATAAATAGGCAACAGAATCAGTGCGTCTGCTTTTTGAAAGGCACCGATAAATTCTTTAAAGAGGAGAGAGACTCGCTGGGCTTGGTGTGGCTGAAAGACGCAGATAATACGCGCGTGCGGATATTTCTCGCGAAATGCCGAGAGTGTTGCCGCGACTTCCGTGGGGTGATGCCCGTAGTCGTCAAATATTTTTATTTTTTTTACTCCGCCCGATAATTCTTTCTTCAGTATTCCTCGATACTCCATTCGTCGCCACGCACCTTTGTATTTTTTGAGCCCCATGGCGATTTTGGCGGGGGATATGCCACAGGCACGAGCCGCCCCGTAGGCGGCATGAGCGTTTTCGATGTTGTGCGCTCCGGGCACCTGCACCCATTGGCGCACCCCCGTCTGGGCAACTGTTTTATTGCTATACCATAGACATTGCAGTTTTCTGTCGCGCACTATTTTTTCTATCTGCTTTTTTTGCGAGATAAGATTTTTATTATCGGCGTTGAGTACGAGCGTACCGCCGTCAGTTGTTTGTGAAAAATATCGTAAAAATGATTTTTTGATATTGGCGAGCGTGCCATAAATTTCTAAATGCTCGGCATCGAGGTTAGTGACTACTGAAATAGTGGGCGTGTAGTGCAAAAATGCCTTTGCGTATTCATCGGCTTCAAGAATTAAATAATTACTCTTACCCGCGCGAAAATTTTTTCCACCTAAGATATCGAGCTTTACCCCAACAATTACCGTGGGATCAAGCCCTGCTGAGATTGCTATGGATGCGATCATTGCGGTTGTCGTACTTTTGCCATGCATGCCAGCCACTGCAATTGTTTTGTAATGTCGGGTGAGTTCACCAATAACTTCCGGATATGAAACAACGGGGATATGCAATTTTTGTGCTTGCACACGTTCTGGATTATCAACTGGCACCGCGTTACTGTATACCACCAGCGTTGTATTAGGGGATATGTTTGTTGATGCGTGAGTATCAAAAAAAGAAACGCCCTCAGTAATTAATTCTTCAATAAGAGAACTGCGCGAGCCATCGGAACCGGAGACTTTTGACCCACGAGAAAGAAACCAGCGCGCCAAAGCACTGACGCCAATACCACCAATGCCGATGAAATGTATTTTATGATGCGCAACACTGGTATCTGTCGCAAAATAACTTTCCATAATTTTACTTATCGAGGTATTAGAGGCAACTTGCATGGGATTAATAATAGCGGAAAGTGAGATAAAAGTTTATAGGTTTAAGGTTTTGATGGAAGAAATGATTAGGCAATATAAAAAATAGGGACTTCAAATTTTGAAGTCCCTATCTAAGGGAAAATTGGTTAATTAAAGAAAATCCTTTCATAAGATGTGGCGGAAAAATTACTGTTCCCATTTTTTAATCATTTTTCGAATAACGTCCAAAGGAACATTGTGCTTATTCCTTTTGGCCGCGACAACGAGATCGGGATGTGGCATAACCAGAAACACCACCCGGTAATCGGCCTTTTGCGCGACTTCCACGTAGCGCTGATACTGCCATTTCTGAATGTTGGTATTGTCGCATACCACAATGGGAATACCGGCATGAAGACTCGCACAAAATGCTTTAAAATTACGGTCGTGATATTCAGCTAACCGAGCTGGATCAAAGCGGTATTCACCATCGACATAAAAATAATCGTCAGTCGAGTGAATCGCCGCGTTGCGACCTACGGTTAATGCCTTTACAGCAGTTGTCTTGCCCGAGCCAGGTACGCCACGGGCGATGATAACTATATTTTCCATTCACTGAAAGCCTCCTTAAAAAATTAAATGTAAAATAACAATATTCTATATAGCATATTTTTTATTAAAATGTCAAGTATTGGAAATAAATCCACAAAGGAAGGAGGTTGCATTAGATGATTTAAATTTATTTGAAAAATAAAACCTGAGAAATATTTTTATATTTGAAATAAGGGTAGGGGAAGCAGACTCGATGCATGGGGTATACAAAGACATGACGCAAGGGAAGCCCGCTTTTGCAAAACCTTATCTGTCGCACAATATATCTTTTACGACATATATATCTAAAAAGAACGGCCCAATATCATATCCCTTGATTTCGATATCGGGCCGGTTTAATGGTAACTATTACTTACTGATTCATTGTTTTCCTTTCTTCTTCACTGAGCAACTGTTTCAGTGCGTTATCCCAAATATTTTCAAAACCCACAAAGATAACGCATTCGGCGCTTATATAGCCAATTATTGCTCCGCCGAAACACATTAAAAACTCTACCCATCGTGGCACATATTCAATCACTCCATTTTTTACATTTTTCAAAGCTAATGGAGGTATTAATTCGAAAAATGAAAGAATTCCCACAGTTATTGCTATTACACAAAAACTGTATATGATACATACCATCAATTTTCTTTTTATTGTTAGTTCTTTAAATGAATATTCAACGAGCCTCCATTCGTTTGCAAAATCGATATGTTCTTTGATGGTTTCAATATCTTGTTTCGCCAACTTTGTTAATTGAACAAGATCTGGAAATCGTGAAATCATTTTTGTAAAATGGTTTACTAAAATCATTACACAGATTCCTGATATTGCTACGCATAGGAAAAAAATTTTTTCATGTGCGCGAAGAATTTCGTTTGCAATAACACAACCCAGCATTCCGAATTGAGCGAGAATCCCAATTCCAAGATACATCTTTAATTCCCGATGAGTCAGAACTGCTGCATACAATCGATCTTTACTTCTCATATCCCCTACCTCCAATGAAATTCAAAATAAGCACATTTTTGTGCTATTTTTATTATATAATTTTTAAAATTAAAGTCAAATCAGTGTGGTAAAAAAATGGCCGAGTATTTCTACTCGGCGCATTGCTAAATTTCTATGAATTTTCTGATTCGAGACCCTGTCTTAAATGGATGGGTGCAACGATCGATTTTTCACCGCCATTGCGATTTGAAATCAGAAAAAACATCTGCTTTGGCCGCTCATATTCAGCTTTTATTGAAATCGCATATGGATTTAATCCGATAAGCGATCCGTTGCCCAAGAAATTTCCACCATCAATGAACTGGTGGAAATGACCAAATACCGTATACATCGCTGAACGCATTTTGTCCCATTGCGCAATTGCCTTCTTTACCGGAATGGTGATACCTCCGACACCTCCTGCGTATTTGATGGAATGTCCATGCAAAAATCGGACATTGATATCGTACACTTTCACATAAGAATGCTGACCACTTTCAATTTGAAAATTGACTCGCGATTCATTCTCATAATGTTTCGCCATATTGTGATACATGTACGTTTCCAACGAATTTCCGGATTCAGTCGCGATATGGACTTTTTTTGTCATTCGACCGTGGTTGCCACTATGGCAAGGAATAATAATTTTCTTTAGGTTGGAATTTGCTAATAGAAAATTAATCCCTGACATCAATAAATTTTGGGCAAACCATGCCGCATCACCCGGTCGCATTTGATTTATCTCCAATAATTCTTCGTGAATGCTATTGGAAAAAAAATCGCCCAGTAATGCGAGTATCAGAGTGTCAATGTGGGTATCTTTTTGGAATATCTTAAGAAGCTTAAGTCCGTTGCGAAATGCATCGGTAGCTCGAGCTCTGGCGATTTCCAAATTATACATATTCAAACCATTGACGGTTGCGGGATCAACCTCTTCTTCAACGTGCCAATCGGAAAAGACTATACAAGCGGTTGCCTCAGAAGAATGTCCTTCTTTATCAACAGCAGGCTTGATGTGAAAGATTTCAGGACTTCGTTTTAATTCAAACAAAGCCTCTCGCTCTTTAATCAAATAATCGTTTTCTTCAAGAGCTGCTTTATACCGAGCTTCCAACTCCCTGATTCTTGCTTCTTGATTTTTCTTTTTCTTATCTTCTTCCAATTTTTCTTTTGCAGTTTTTTCTTTTACTGGTGGCAAAGTAATACTTTCCGATGCTTTCTCATCCTTTGTCGCTTCTAATCTTTCTTCGGACATCGAACCTACAAACACAACCTTTTTTGTTCTGGAAGTGATTTCGGGCATGCCGGGGAGAAAATCAGTGTATTCAGCTTGTGTTTTGGGTAGCACAACCGAATCTTCGGTCGCATTATTTGGAAGATTATCAATTGGATTATTTTTCTCTTCCAATTCTTTGATCTTCTCTAATCGGTGTTGAATCGCTTCAATTTTTTCGGAATTGAACACTTGTTTCTTTTGAGAAGGTTTTGGTTTGGAAGTCGGTGGGGTCTTTTTTGAGACAACCTTTTTTACTTCTTCAACAATTCCTTCTGTGCTCGCTGGTTTCTTAGGAACATTTTTTGAAATGGTGGGTGATTTCTTTTTCGTAGACATGAGATATCCTCCATATTTGTAGATTTCAAACTGTTAGGATATGGGGCCATATCCGCGTCTGTCTCTACCATATCAAATAGCGCCAAGAGTCGCAATTGGTTTGTGTGTGCGCAAGAAGCGTTACAAAATCTAGAGATAGTTTAACGGGTTCAAATCTCCGCCATGAGGCATTGGGCCACAGGTCTTGCTTCCGCTCATTGAAAATGTGGGGCTTGAAAACACCGTAAAGTGGAGATGGGGGCCGGTCGCGTAGCCAGTTTGACCGACGTAGCCGATCAACTGCCCTCGAATAACACCATCCCCTTTTGAGACCGCAATTTTGGATAAGTGACCATACAAGGTGGTGAGTCCGTTGTTGTGTTGAATAACGATGAAGCGACCATAGGCGCCACGGTAGCAGTACTTGTCTTGATCACCCGTTGCAACCACTGTACCGCCCTCTGCGGCGATTATTGGCGTCCCCACCGGACTTCCAAGGTCTACGCCGTTATGCCATTTTCCTCTATATCCATATTTTGCAAAAGAGGTGGCGCCGTAGTCTTGAGTCACCAATCCTTTTCCTCCTGCCAACGGCATCGCCAAAACCCCATGACCAACCCCTGGCAGACCATTGGGGTCGATTTTCGCACGAAGCGTCGCATCAAGTAATTCAATTTCCGAGGCAATATCTTGCTGTTGTTTTTGGAGTTCAGTGAGTTGTTTTTGGAAGAGCGACTCCTGATTTTTCGTTTGTTTTAAAATTTGTTGCTGTGTCTGTTTTTGATCTTCAACAATAAATTTTCGATTTTGTAAATCACGCTTATGCTGGACAATATCCGACTTTTTATCGCTAATAGCATTGAGTCTGTCGGTGTACTGCTGATTCAAAACTCGCAAATTTTCAATATCGACACTGAGTTGACCTTGTAAATTTTTCAACGATTGCGCTTTAAAAATAGTTTGTGAAAGACTTCCAGAACTTAACAGCGTTGTAAGCAAGGTGTCCCGACTGCCTTTTTGCAACGTCCGAAGCGCGGCCTCGATACCATCTTTTTTGGTTGAAATTTCTCCTTTAATATCTTCGATATCGAGTTCGAGATTACTGATCTCTAATCCCAATTTTTCAACACTTAACGTATCTCCTTTAATGTTTAATTCAAGGGATTTTATATTGGATGTTAGTATATTTACTTCTTTTTGGAGCGTCGTCTTTTGACTTTGGGTTGCGTTGAGGTTGTGTTTTGTTTCCTCCAACTGTTTGTTAATTTGATCGAGTTTTTGGCTACGATCTAAAATCTGTTGTTCTAATTCTTCCTTAGAAAGATTTGAGACTGTTCCGACATCGGGAGCCGCCGAAACGGAATACACGAGTCCTAAAAATATGAGGATTGCAAACGCGCTTTTTACCAGTTGCTTGTATATATTCATTGATGGGTTTAGCTGGATAATTTTGAAAGCGCGAGATCAATTCGACGGATGGTTTCTTCCTTTTTTATAATATCGGCAATCGCAAACGGCCCCACTGAACCCTTCAATCCCGATAGTGCTACTCGCAGAGGCCAGAGCACATTCCCATTGCCATGAAGCGTCGTTAATGAATCAAGTTTTTTTGGAAGCTCATCTGCCGTAAATTCACTATCTGCAATATTTTCAAAAAGAGCGCGAATGGCTTGTAGGATTTCGCGAACGAGATCCACCGGAGCATCTTTCCAGATCAATAGTGATGATTCATATTCGGGCACCGCAAAAAAGAACGCACACTGGTCGCGAAAATCAGCTAGTTTCAGTAATCGATCTTGATGAAGCGCTACCATCTTTCCAATATCTTCTGGTGAAAACGCATGCGCTGATTCTCTTGGGATAAATGGTTGAAGTTTTTGATAAAGGTCGGGAAGAGAAAGCCGTTTAATGTGCTGTCCATTCATCCAATCCAATTTTTCCGGATTAAAAATGGCACCGGCTTTTTGCACTCGCTCCAGTTCAAACGCTTCAATTAATTCCATTGGCGAAAACACTTCTTTGTCGTCTTTTGGATGCCACCCAAGAAGTGCCAAAAAATTCATGATCGCTTCGGGAAGGTACCCTTCTTCTCGATATCGCAAAATTGAGGTGTCCGCAGTTCTTTTTGAGAGCTTTGTTCTATCGGCCGCCAACATCAATGGCAAGTGCGCATACTGTGGCACTGAAAATCCAAGGGCTTCGGCTATGGCAATTTGTTTTGGAGTGTTGGCGATATGATCTTCGCCACGAATCACGTGGGAAATTTTCATTAAATAGTCATCCACGATGACTGCGAAATTAAATAATGGTGTTTGTGGCGTTTTTGCAATTACAATATCACCGATAGTTTTCGTATCAAAAGAAACCTCTCCTCGAATCATATCAACAAATGAGATTATTTTTTCGGGAACCTGAAACCGAATCACGCGGGGGAGCGTTTCGTCGGTCGACGTCTCCGCTCGACTGCGACACCTGCCACTGTAGATGTATGGTCTCCCCTCTTGGATTGCTTTTTCTTTTTCTCGCGCTAACTCATCTGGTGTGCAATAGCACAAATAGGCCTTTTTTTCTTCAAGTAACTGATTTATATATTTTTCATATATACTACTGCGATTGCTTTGATGGTAGGGGTTGTATGGCCCTGTTTCTTTTTCATCCCTTCCATCGCCTACCGGCCCTTCATCCCACGCAATCCCTATCCATCGTAATGATTCAAGAAGATTGTACTCGTGTTCTTTTGTTGATCGGACGGTATCTGTATCTTCAATTCGTACAATAAACGTACCGCCTGTTTTACGCGCGTAGAGCCAGTTAAAAAGGGCGGTACGAGCATTTCCAAGGGTCATTGGCCCTGTCGGAGACGGGGCAAACCGAACGCGAATGTCTGGATTATGGGGTGACATACTATCCCCCCCATTATACCACAAAAAAGCCTCCTATCTAGGGCTTTTCACCATCTTATCCTATCGCGCTAATCGTAAAATTTCTTGGGCGATCACTTGAGCGGCGTCTGATTTAAAGAATTTCCAAGAGGCGTCGGCGATGGTTTTTTGACGGGTTGAATCTTTGAGTAACCCATCCAATTCTTTTAAGAAAATCGTCGCGAGTAAATTTTCCTCTTCAATAACTACGGAGCCTGTTTTTGTGGCATAAGAATAGGCATTGGAACGTTGGTGATCATTGGCGGATTCTAACAACGGTATCAGTATCGCCGGTTTTTTAAAGGCGGCAATCTCAAAAATGCTCCCCGCTCCTGCCCGCGAAATGACGACATCGGCGGCGGCGTAGGCGGTTTGAATCTCATCTTCTTTTTCAAAATACGCAATAGGGGTATAGGGGTGCTCTTTTTTAATATCTTCACTTACTTCTTTGAGTGCCGATTGGGCAATCTGGGACTGTTCTGAATAATTTTGCTTTCCAAATTGATGAATAATTTGTGCTTTTTCAAGAATTGCTTTTAGGTTATTAATGACAAAATCATTGATGCGAGCGGCTCCCTGAGAACCTCCAATGATAAGAATCGTCGGAGCGTTTTGCTGTGCTCCTAATTGCTTGCGAGCTATCTCTTTTGTTGGGATGTTGCTAAATAATTTATATCGAACGGGATTACCCGTAACGAGGGTTTTTTGTTCTGGGAAAAATTTTGCCGCCTCTTCAAAGCTGACCGCCACACGCGTTGCGAATCGAGAAGAAAAAAGATTGGAAATACCAGGGACGCTATCTGATTCGTGTACGACGA
>CAZELH010000030.1:0-10447 GCA_964513095.1 uncultured Candidatus Saccharibacteria bacterium | reverse complement strand
AAATACTTACTCGCCAACACATAATCTCCTTTTTCAACAGCCGTGATATACAGTTGCAATGTTTCTTGGGGAGTCTTTCCACCAATCGTATCTGCCATTTTCTTGTCCACGATATCTTGTTCATACTGCTTCAAGGATTCTTTCGCGTAATCAACGGCTTGGGTAATCCGATATTCACGGTAGAAATAGTAAATCCAAGAACCAGCAATGGGAAGAAGCACCAACACAATGAACACGATAATAAAACGAAAACCGCCTCGACGCGATGACTTCGGTGGCGGTAAAGGGTACATGGTATTCATTTGTTTCATAACAGACAAATAAAGAAATACAAGCTTGGTATGCCTCCATCCTACCATCAATCTGTTGCCACAAACAGCAACACATGTGCACAACTTTTTTCTCCCTCTTATAAAACATAGCCGACTTTTTTAGTCGGCTATGTTTTTGTGTATTACACGACCTGCCTGCCGGTTTTACTAAACCGTAGTTTTAACGAAGGCTAGCAGGCAGGTTTAGCAAAGGAGGGAAGGCAGGAATCCATGCGTTTTCGGAATTCATTCTTTGGTATTCTTAATGCTCAATTCGCAATCCTCAATCCGCAATTCATTCTTCTTACTTCTTTATTCGCACTTCAACCACCTTCCCATACAACTCCGGAAAATGCTCTTTCAAATACGTTTTGTAATTCCCAAACCCATCCACCGCACCATGCACTGCTTCAATCACCTTTTTCGCCTGATGATACGTATTTTTTGCATCATACAACCCACCCATTTCCTGAAGCATTTTTTCGATATCCTGCACGGTTTGAACACGAGTCATTTTTTGCTCCGCCATTTTCTTATGCTCTTTTATAAAAGATTGACCCAAAGAAACCGCAGTTTTCGTTATCCTCTCTTCAAGATAGATTCGATACTCCGCGACAAACGGTATTTTATTTACATATGGACTCATACTCACATAGTCTCCTTTCACATCAGAAAAATCACCCACACCTTTCGATTGAACAATATACTCATACGCGGGAGTAGTAAGATCCCCTCCATCAATCCAATCTCTTCGCAAACCAGTTGATTGCACGGGACTTCGAGTAAACTCAACACCGCCAATCCACACCTTATCAATTTGTTGTTTACCAAAATCATCTTGCTTTCGTGTATGACAAAACAAATACTGCACGCTCCCATCATAAGAAGGCACAACGGCGTTATAAATATCTCCATACAAACTACTCTTTTGCGTCCATTCCTCGCTCGGCTGTTTAATATTAGGACGTTGTTGTGCGCCAAGTTCAAAAAAATGCATCAACTCAGGATTTACTTTCTCTCCTTTGGTGCGGGGATAAAAAAGCCCATTTAACTTTTGCGGTTTTTCTTTTACCTCGTGGCGATAGGTAACAGGCGATGGATTGCTTTGTCCAAGTTGATAATTAATACATCGAGCCGTTCCCGCAAAAATAAACTCGGCATTGCTACCCACATCAACAACAGAATGAGGATTGCGAACCAAATGTGATAATTTTTGTTGAACAATCGCCGGCAATGTAACGCTTTCCTCGCTAAACCCCTTCCCATACCAAGAAATACGACCGTCTTGAACACGGTATTCTGGCAAGTATCGCCACACACCCTGCGAATTACTCAAATAATAGGAACGCGGAACAATAATGCCATTTTGCTCAACATACGCAATCACCGCTTTTCTTCCATGAGTCAAATTATATGCGCAAGAAGAAAACCACAGTGTTTTTCCACCAACTTCCATTTTATATTGAGGCCCTAATCCTCGTTCCAGTAAAAATTCTTTTGTCAGTCGCTGTCCTTGATACGGATCGCCATGAACCTGAGTTTTCGCAATAATAGCAGATCGCTCCTCATCGGAAATAGTTTCAAGTGGAATATCAAGTGCCTCAATAGGTCCGGTAGGAGTTTTTTTAGGCGCAGGAAGTTGTTGCGCTTCATCATAAAGTAATTTCCACTGTTGCCAATATTCATACTTTTTTCCATATAAAACCATCATAAACACTTCCAAATAACCCAAAAATTCTTGATTTTCTAAAGCATCTTTCCAATAATCCGATCCGCCTCGAAGCAAATAAACCAGCTCTTCCTCCAATTGCTGTGGGAAAGGAAATTTATGCACCAAATTAGAAACATCGTCCCACGAAGCTTTGGCATGAAGTGGCAACGAAGTTTCAGGATCAGAAGAAAGAAAAATAATGAAATTATCAATAATTTTATTCTTGCCCAAAGGAAGTCGACCAATGAATTGATCCAACTGCTCTGGGGTACGCATTTGCTGTAAAGGGCCTTGAATAGAAGAAATAAATCGGTGTATTTTTTCAAACGAAAATTCTCGATTTCGTATTTTTTGTAAAAATTCCTGCTTGCTCGATTCGCCACAAGCAGTCATTATATTGTCCTGCTGTCTCTGATTGGGAAAAATAAGCGACTCCGGTTCCCACACCGGATAATCTTGCAACAAATGAGCCGTCCGCTCTTTCTCATTTTTTGGAGTCTGGTCTATAAACGATTCTCGTCCTTCATGCATATACATTTGATTATGACATACCGCCAAAAATTACCACAAAACCGTCCCGCTATAGCGGGACGGTTTTAACTTCTTTTTCCCCACCCCTCGCCTCGCTATAGCCCTTGGCGAAAGCGGGTCACACTCCATCTTCACAAAATCCCTCATTGTTTCCAAAAGAATGTATCGGAATCAAAATTTCAGCAGAAATTTTGATGAGATCAAGATGATAATTTCTTGCAAGAAATTATACATCGGTTCTTAAAGGGATAAAATCGGAGATTTAAAACTACTTACTTTCCTTCCGTTCGCTCCTGCAATTTCTTCAACAAGTGAGCGGCATAATCACGACCACCAAGGCCAAAGGCGAGCCCACCAGCCAACGCCAACATGCTGATAAATCCAAGAACTAACATATGAACGATCGTTTCTGCCACATGAAGCTGGGAAAGAGCAGCGAAAAATCCAAAGATTACCACTGCCCACCATGACACGGTTCCCAAAAATTCAGCGGCATGAAGTTTCGCCGAAAAAACCGACGCTGAAACCACGCGACGCAAGAAATGACCAAGCACAAATGACGCAAGCAAGATAAGTGACGCGGCGATGACATTTGGCACAAAATCAATTACGTCCGTTAAGAAACGAGTTAATCCAAACAAATTAAGAGCGTCAGAAACCGCCAACAAAAATACTAAAATAATAAACCAAAATACCACGCGTCCGACAAAAAAAGATGCTTTCAATGGCACACCGGCACGTTTAAAATAGCTCGAAAGCCCCAACTGTGAAAACAAATCATCAAAATGAAGCGCTGAAAGGAGTCGTTCCACCAACGCCGACAACCCACTCGCCACAACCAATCCAATCACAAACACCACCACCGCGCCGACTAAATTTGGAATAAAAGAAATCACACCATCCCATAATCGCTGCAACGATGCAACGATTACATCTGCCCATCGGGCAACAATAAACATAGATGTAGAAAAAATAAAAAAATGAATATAAAAAATTCGACAAACAAATCTATACATTCATCATATCAAACGCGTTTTGTAAATTTTATTTTTTATGTTGATAAGTGATTCTTCATCAAAAATTTTTGATGAAGAATCATCCCCGCGAAGGCGGGGGTCTAGAATCTTTAGTGAGCAGTCATCCTCCAGTTGGCTGATGGCGAACTTCATTCTTCTCAATTCGCAATTCTTCAATACTCAATCCGCAATGTATTTGGAACTCGCTAAGAGAATTTTTTAAATACTATAACTGCCCAAACAACGCGCAATACTCACACTCTTTGTCACCACATCCTTTTTTCAAAAACTCGCCACTCGCGATATCGCGAGATATTTCAACAATAGTTTGATACAGCTCATTAGCCATATCGGCAGAAATCACAAAATCATGTTGGTAATATCTCCCTTTTTCATCGGGCTCAACAAAATCGATTCTCCCCGACTCCATACGAAACGACTGGGAACTACGATCCAGTAACAACTTATAAAACGTAAGCTGACGAAGATAGTTTCCATCGGCATTTTTTGTACTACCGGCAAGTTCATTGCGCGTTTTATATTTCCCCGTCTTATAATCTACAACACACGCACGACTGCGGATATTATCGAGCATATCAACACGATCCAAAAAACCCGATAACGGCACATCGTGGCTATGCTCACCGCCAATATCCTCAGCAGGGATTACGACTCCCGCAACTTTTACTTCGCTCGCAATAAATGGCACGGTTGGCATGCCATAATGCGCCAAATATCCGCTCAATGCACGCGAACCCTTTTCTAAAAATATCGCGAAATCAGTTGGAGGTAATCCCACTCGACCCAATTGTGTTTCAAACGCAATACGCGCAATCTCATCATCCAACACACCCGATACGCCATACGCATCAAAAACTGCTTTCAGCGCCGCATGAATTGCCGTTCCATACAACTGCGCCCTACTTTTTACAGATGGCAATCGCAACAAATTGACATACAAATATTTTATCGGACACTCAATGTAATTATTCACCGCCGTTGCCGATAATCCGCTCACAAAAAAAAGATCTCGAAGATATGACGGATCAATTTTTGAAGAAGAAAGATGTGTGATTTGAGTATTCATCTGAATTTTAATTGCCTCCGCATATTCTTTTTCTTGAGCATTGGTATCAATCACCTGAATAAAATCAGCGTGAATCTCGTTCACAAACTGACTCGGAAGCTGACTTTTTCCGGATGCGGACGTCGTTGAATACGTAAGCGTGAGCTCTTTTCGTGCCCGTGTCATCGCCACATAAAATAATCGGCGCTCATCTTCGTCGTCAGTTTCAGCTGGAAGAGTAGCATCAAGACGTACAATATGTGGTAAACGAATAAGATCACGTTTCAACCGACCACCCCAATGACCGTCATGCACACCAACCATAAAAACAGAATCAAACTCCAATCCTTTGGCGCTATGAGCGGTCATCAAAACAACACCGCTATCGGCAGAAATTGTAGGAGTATACGAAAGCGCGATTCCATATTCTTTCAAAATATCAAAATGCGCAATCACGTCACTTACACCAATCGATGGATTGGCAATATGCACCACCTCTATCTCGTGAAATAATAATTGAGTCTTTCGAACAAGATCGGCCGAACGAACATCCGCCAATATCTTGGTCATATATCCGCATTCATAGAGTATTTTTTGAAATAATTCTGGAACAGTGGCGTTGTGAGAAAAACGTTTCCACGAAACAAACAACTGTCCAATAGCTAAAATTTTTTCATACTCACTCACCTGCGCCGAACCAAGATGAACAGAAGAAGTAATAATATCAATGAGCGAAAGATGTTTTTCACGCGCATGGTATGCCAAAATTTTTGCGATATCTAGCGGAGAAATATCAAAAAAATCAAAATGAAGTACGCGTCCAACATATTCTTGGGCAGGAAATTCCGCTATCACGCGAAGAAGTAAAATAAGTTGCCCAATCCGAATATCGTGTAAAATATTTCCCTTTGAAATAATTTGATGTGCAATCCCTTGCGCCGATAGCGCATTGGCCAGTACATGTGCATCGCCATTATCGCGATACAAAATCGCAATTTCATGCGCAGGTACTCCACGCGCAATTCGAGTAAGAATATCTTTTGCCACCGCATACGCTTCAACTTCAGCGGTAGAAAACGATTTTAATTGAATGTGTTCCGTTGGAACAGAGGGGGCATGCGCGGCGCGCAGTGCATCTGACTCACCACTACGTGAATCAAAACTCCGCGCACGTTTTCCTATCACACTTGTTGCCGCATCAAGCAACGGTTGGGTTGAGCGATAATTTTGCGAAAGAATAATGCAACGCGCAGTCGGATATAATTTTTGAAAATAGAGAAAATTTTCAATGCTCGCCCCTTGAAATCGAAAAATGGCTTGCTTTTCATCACCCACTACAAATATATTTGGCGAATCAGAAGCGGAAGCCAATAGTTCCAATACTTTATTTTGCGCATTATTCGTATCTTGATGTTCATCAACCATGATATAAGCGAAACGCTCCTGAAGAGTGAGGAGTAAATCGGAATTTGCTTGCAATGTAGTCGCGACCTCCAAAATCATATCGTCAAAATCATACAACCCTGCCACACGCATATCGTCTTGATATCGCGCGTATAATTTTTGTAAATCAAAATTCTTATCAAGATTTTTTTTCAATTGCACATACGCGCCTTTCATTTGTCCCGCGTATTTTCCTTTTTCATGAACCAAATCGGGTATTTCATTAAACTCTTTAAGCGCAACGTCTAAAATTCGTAAAAAATTAGTCGGCGAAACTCCTTCGCGTTTTAAATGAGAAATTGATGATCGAGCTGAACGAAGATAAAAAAGTGGCTCGCCAAAAGGTTTCAGAAGCGGGATATCCAAAGCCACAATAGATTTTTGCAATAATGAAATTTGCTCTACATCGGAAGCTGCGCGAGCACCTAAAATCCGTTCAAAGTATTCGGGATATGTTGCAATAAGGTCATTGCAAAATCCATGGAATGTTCCAATCCATACTCGATATGCGGAAGGTCCAATTAAGCGAGCTAACCTCGAACGCATATTTGCTGCGGCATTTTCGGTGAAGGTAAGGGCGAGAATGCTGTCGGCTGAAGCATCGGTCTTTTGTAAAATACGCCCTGCCCGAAGGGTTAAAATCTGAGTTTTGCCGGTACCCGGACCCGCTACAACCATCACAGGACCCTCTATAGCGTCCACGGCGGCCTTTTGGGCGGAATTTAACAGATTATACTGGGTCTGGTAGGCAGAGGCGTCATTCATAGTACCTATCATTCTACGGGGAAAAACGGGATAAAAAAAGAAAAAAGGCTCTTGACGCACGACGCGCATCGAAGAGCCTCTAAAACAAAAAGTTAATAAGGAATGAGATATCCCGTTGCACTCCCTCCCAAAGAAGAAGTAACGGAATAATCAACATACTCTCGCGGTCGAAATCCAAAAAAATAATAGATGCGAGGAGTATCCCTTTGACTTTCAGGTTGAGCTGGCAACGTAACAGTTTTAAATCCAGACGATGTTTCGATCGTAAACGTCAACACTGCTTTTTTGTCGCACTTCGACGCATCGACCTCAATACAATCACGTTTCTTGTAATACCGCGTAGTCACCGACACTTCATCGAATATCATCACTGTAACAACCAACATTCCACCCGATCCATAATCATCGGAAGGAATGAAGGATATGAAATGAGGACCAACGGTAAAAAACGTAAATGAAAAATCGACGCTACTAGAAACCAAGCTTCGTGGCATTTCCGGCGTACTATCTTCATCACTCAAGACGACAACACTAACGCGATCACCATCAAGATCTAAAACCGTAATAGGAACATAGAAACTTCTCCCCGCCACTCCGGTAATATTTTCTTTTTCACAAGAAAGAACTGGAAGTCTGTTCGCGGGAGAAACGGTAACAGTCGCCATATCAGCAGGAGATACTCGCCCATCGTCAGTCACCACAACAAGCGACGTTGTAAACGAACCTTCATCAAAATACGGATAGGTAATAACCGGACTAGAAAAAGTATCAGAACGGTTATTTCCAAAATCCATCCTGTATTCAACAATTACGTGGCCAAGTGGATCGGAAGATTTACTACAATCAAACTCTGCCAATTGACCGACACGAATCTGAACGTTTGGTAAATATGCCCTTGGAAGAATGTGTTGAGGTAGAACATGAGCGTACGTAGGACGCCAAAAACAAACAAGTACAAATAAACACGAAATAAAAAAATGTTTCATAACACCCCCAGTGCCATAACTACGTCATATAAAAATAGTAAAAAGCGAAAGAAAACAATCATCCGCCATCTATTAAAAACACTAGCACCGGAAAAAATGCGATGCAAGTAATAAAAAAAGCGAAAAACTGAAAATAGTAATGAGGGTGCAAACGCTCATTCGAGCACCTTCCACGGATACCTCGAACGAACATATCTCATAACCAAACAGAATCTCGCTTTCATTCATTACTATACTCGTATCAGCAAAAAAACAAAAATGGCCAAAGAAAAAATCCTTTGGCCATAAAAGTCACAAGACAATTACCGAATCTGAATCGGAATTTTTGAAATCACTCGCCCACCAACACGAACCCTCAGATATGATCCTTTTTTCAAAGATCGTATCTGTAGATATGCAAGGGGTTGTTGCGCGGAAAGAGAAAAAGTACCGATAGCAGTTTCGGATCGCGATTCAATCACTTCAACGATCGCGGAAGTGGAAGGCGGAAGCTGTTGCGAACAGGTAAGAAGCAAAGAACGATACGCCTTCGTATACACCCCAGCAACCACCATGGTATCAATCACATACACAGTTTGCGTAACGGTGCTCGACAAAACATGGCCATCATCCTGTTGTATCACGCCCTTTGCACTAATAACAAATGGGCCACCCGATTGATACGTGTGAGTGAAGGTAAATAAAGAATCTTTCACAACAGTAATAGTTTGTGAAAAATTATTTTCACCCCAAGAAAAAGTTGCTTCAACGGGAAATGTCTGCGACGGACTCGATATCGCAAACGAAATTGCTAAATTATCAACACCCGCAACATAGATATCATTGCCACCAACAATAAAAAGTTGCGGAGGTGCTTTTTCAGGAAGAACAGTAAAAGAAACAACGCACGGCGTTGAGACACTTTCACCATTTGAAACAATCACCGAAATTGTTCTTTCAACGGGAGTAAGGGTACCGGTAACAGGTACAACGTGTGTAAGCACTGGATTTGTTGATGTCACATCAGGTGTTCCATCAGAAAAATGGAGTGTATACAGTAATGATCGCCCAAGAGAATCAGTAGAGCCACTACAATCTATAGTCATCACCGATCCTTCATGAACCACACCAATAACTCGCGCCGCAGCAACCGGAGCAATCAATGTCGCCGAAACAGCCGCAAATCCATCAAGCACCCGAGATCCCAAAACCTGTGTACTCGACACAAGATCAGAAATCTTCGCCGTAGCAAGAATTCGATTTTTTACTCCCTCACCGGTTAATTCGGGAAATCGAGACCACACCAACCCAGAAACACCAGCAACCATTGGCGATGCAAACGAAGTGCCACTCCAATCTTCCTTATATCCAGAAATAGGACCTACTCGCTTATTAAGAGGAAACGCTCCCAAAAAATGAGATCCGGCCGCGGCAATATCCGCACCCAAATTCGAATAATAGGATAATCCTCCATCAGAATCGATAGATCCAACCGAAATAAAATTTTTCCAGATTCGTGACCATTGTGCGGGGAAAAAGTAATCAACTGGCGCATGACTATTTCCAGCGGCACACACAACAAGAGTGTTTGGTAAATGAGCCAATAATTCACATGAATCATATAAAAATTGGCTGAATTCATTCGTACCAAAACTAAAATTGAATATGAATCGCGATTCGGAATTTCGCCGAGCCATATCAACGCCGTGAACAATACCGGCACCGAGCACGTCATAATTTCCATATCCATTGTTATCTAGTACTCGAATAGGCATGCCCCGACTCGAAACACTCACACCTGCCGCACCATACCCATTGTTACCCAAACCAAACATAATTCCCGAAACAAACGTTCCGTGACCAAAAAAATCGGTCGTATCTCCACCAGATGATCCATTCCAAGCAGTATATGAATCACTTGGTTTCGGCATCGAATACCCAAGATCGGAATGAGTTGAATCAACGCCAGAATCAACAACAGAAAGAATGACTCGGTCGCTCGTTCGAGAAATAAGATCACGCATCTCAGGAATACGATGAAGCGAAGATGTAAACGCATAAGAACCTCGATGCACAAGAAGCGGATCATTGAGATCAAAGCACGCATGCACCGCATGATTTGGTTCGACGAAAAGAATTTCCTTTCGCTCAATCATCCGACGACTTTCAATGAGAAATTGGCCACGAAAAACCGACGGAACAATGACTCGTTGCCACCACCCAGATCGAGTCTCAAACAACGGGTCAACAATAGTAGAAAAACCGTAAGAAGTATCAAGTGTAGATTTTTTTGTCACAACCACAGACATTGGCCGACACACCAGATAGCTCTCACAGGCAATTGTTTCACTGGTATCCTTAGTAAAAGAATCAACACAACCGAATATCGGAGTGCTGACAAAAACCAAACTCATAAGGATATGCAATAGCCAGACCTGTTTCTTCATACAAATCTCCCTAAAAATAAATTGTTAAAAAACGATACGCGGTATTTCAAAAAAAGTATTGAAACATCGCCTCTCAAAATTACCCTAACGCAAAGATCCCAAATAGGCAAGAAAAGGAAAAAACTTAAATTTACTTAACTATACCCTAAACCCTACTCGTCATGCCGTAGCCCTGCCTACCGGCAGGCAGGT
>CAZELH010000029.1:6353-10628 GCA_964513095.1 uncultured Candidatus Saccharibacteria bacterium | reverse complement strand
AATCAATGGATGTCTGGCTAAAATTTCGGCTATTTCTGCATAAACCTCATTCATACACTCCTCCGATTTCAAATCGTTATGTAAAAAGCGGGTAACCCCGCCACCTAGTTGGAAAGTGTGCCAAAACACCCCCCCTCTGTCAATTTTTTAATACAGAATATCCTGCTTCGCTAAAGCTTCGCAGGGTTACTTATTTTGCTATCACTAGCAAAATAAGTAAAAAAACCGCCCCACTATAGCGGGACGGTTTTGGTTTTTTTGTGAAAGCGATGGAAGGGTTATTTTTTGTTTTTATCGTGGCGATTGAGGCGCCAACCATATAATTTTATGGCTGAGCTAACCGCCAAGACATCATCCACTAAAACAGAGACAATGTCTTTGAAAAACAAGTAATACGCAACTCCGGCGACTGTTACAATCCAGAGCACGAAAAAAATATTGAATAAATTCATATCTTACTCCTCTCGTAGCGTTGGAGCGTTTTCGAGGTTGTAGGCAATTTCCAGTCTTTCTATTCTTTTTTTGCCCACCATTTTTCTCATCTTTCTCCTTCTTTTTTGACGATACCGCTCCTCAACCCTTTGCCATATTTTTTCTATTGTTTTTTGCACCTTTTTCGTTGGCAACACAAATGCAATAAAAAAGAATATACCTGTGAAGAAACAGGCAGTTGCGAGAAAAAAGAGTGGGAGCCAATTGACTCCCAGAACAACTGCAAAAAAAACAATCATTGGCCGTCCTCCTTTTTTGGTTCGTCTTCTGGTTTTCCTTGAATTTCATGGTACCGACCATGAGTGAGGCTACCCACTACCTTGCTACCTTGCTACCTTGGTAGCCACCGTAAACAAGGAAACCTATGGCACTGACGATCAGACCGGCGAGCACCATTGCCAACGGCGAGTGAAAAAATGAATGTAGCATATTTTTCTACCCTTCCCTTTCATTTGATTTTCGAACGTCTACCCTATATTATATCAAAATATAGCACTAAAGTCAAATGAACTTCACGACAAAAAAACCAATGGTAGTAGCGGTGGTTGGCCCTACTGCTGTGGGGAAATCAGACATCGCCGTAGCGCTTGCCAAGCTTTTTAACGGCGAAGTTATCTCTGCGGACTCACGGCAGGTGTATAGAGGATTGGATATCGGTACCGGCAAGATTACCGTGAAAGAAATGGATGAAATCCCCCATCATCTCCTTGACGTTATCGACCCAAAAGACACGTACACCGTTGCCGATTTTCAAAAAGATGCTGGCTCTGCCATTTCTGATATTCTCCAACGCGGGAAATTACCTATCTTGTGTGGCGGTACCGGACTTTTTATTGATACGGTGTTGTATGATTTTCATCTACCCGCCGTGCCACCCAATCGCGCCTTGCGTACCATTCTTGAAGAACAAAGTGCGGATGAACTTTATGCGATTCTTTTAGAAAAAGATCCTATTCGCGCCAATACCATCGATAGATACAACAAACGACGCTTAGTGCGAGCACTGGAGATTATTGAAACTTCCGGCGCGCCAGTGCCTCCATTACAAAAAAATAACCAATACGACGCGTGTATTATTGGTATTTCCATTCCTTTTGAAACGCTCAAAGAAAAAATAAAAATGCGATTAGAAAAACGACTAAACATGGGCATGGTTGAGGAAGTGCAAAAACTCCACGACGATGGGTTGTCATGGCACCGGATGGAAGATTTAGGGCTCGAATATCGCTGGATTGCTCGTTTTTTGCAGGGAGCAATTACCCGCCAAGAAATGGAAGAGCGATTATATTTGGAAATTTGTCAGTATGCCAAACGGCAGATGACATGGTTTAAGAAAAATAACGATATTGTGTGGGTGGGGAGTGGAGAAGAGGCGGAGGAAGCAATAAAAGCCAAGGGTTTAGCCCCTCGATTACACTCAGGGCAAGCCACTTAGCCTCTGCTAAACCTGCCTGCCGGTAGGCAGGGCTACGGCATGACGAGTAGGGTTTAGGGTATAGTGAAGACAAAAAAATAATTACGGATTAATAATCGTAAAGCGTAATCCGCCGACTGGCGGAGGCGGAAAGAATTGCGGATTGAGCATTGGAGGATTGCGAATTAGGAATCGTAAAGCGTAAAGCGTGAAACGTAAAACCTAAAGCGTAGAACGTGAATAAAGAAGCAAGGATAATGGGAAGAGCAGAAGCATGGATCCCCGCCTACCCTGCTTCGCTAAAATTAGCTGACATAAGAGCAAAACAAATCATGTATCCTTCGACTCGCTTGCGCTCGCTCAGGATATTTTTTTCTCCTCTGGAGAAAAAAATAAAAATCACCCGAGCTCCTTGAGAGGAATACGAGTGATTGAGAATTGTTACTTATTTTTATTGATAAGCTAACAACAAGTCTTGTGAGGGATTTTTTTGATCAAGATACGATTGAAAAACAGCGATATGAAAACAGGGCTGTTTCATTTCTTCTGTCATTTCAATCCAATTATTCATTTCCGCCTTCATCAAATAGCATTGAATCCATTCGATTTGTTCAGCGGTCATCCCCTTTTTACTAATATCGAAAGCAGCGCCTCGCAAATGAGAGGAAGCTCTTTCTCCCTCAACAGGCGAGGCATTGATATTACGCTGAACCCACCGCGCGTGACGCCCCCGCCCTTTTTTTACCAATGTGGTCATCGCTCTTTGCTTAGCAGTATCTCGCACCATTGAACTAAGCAATAATCCCCTCCCAAATGTTGCGTAGAAATCACGATTGAAATCTTTCAAGAATTCATGCGCTTCTTTTCGACAATTTCGAAAATAACTTGGGATATGAGCGCTCACCGATAGATGCGGGATATCTGAAATACGATGTAAATCCCCTCGAGCAATCCACCGCGGAATGTCTGCGACTCGTTCGAGTCGAGGGAGCCCTTCCCTATCGAAGACAATGTTTTGCCAAATTTGCGAAGACCTTCCGAATGGATCAAGTCCATTCAAGCCCGGCAATGGTTTGTCACCACAAATATAGACGGTCATATCTGGAGCATTTGCTTCGTCTTGAACTGCTAACAGTTCAAGACGTGTGGCGCGACGAGCATTTTCATCAGTTGATACACCTACCGAGACGCTGGTAACTTGGTTATACCGAATGGGAACTACTTGCCCAAAGCAGACAGGTCCCACAAATAATATGCAGAGTACAAAAAATAGACATTGATACATTGTCCGCATCTCCTTTTCTATCAAATTGTTAATACGATGGCTTTTTCAAATAAACAACTCATTTAAAAACCACTCCTTTCACTATATCATTTCCTCAGAAAACAAAAATCCGCTTCATGACATATGCCATAAAACGGACCTTTGGTGAAGTGACGAAAAGACTATCTCTTTCTCTTTGCAGTCTTTCTCTTTGCAGTCTTCTTCGTGGTCTTCTTTTTCATCGTCTTCTTTGCAGCTTTCTTTTTCTTCATAGAAGTATTTTATAGATAATTTATATGCCTTGAAGAATCGACCACTTCAAGAGTGTTGTGAAAAATAATTTTTTTAACAAATATTTTTACAACACAAATGGAAATTTCATTCCATCTATATATAGTATACACAAATAATTTTTCAAAAAATAAAAAAATGTGTGCATAAACTATTTTCTATTTATTTTTTTGAAATACAAAATATTTATATCCAACAAAATTAAAAATAAGTGATGCAATTACCGCGCACATTACGCTTAGATTCGCTGCAATTCCTGAAGCAAAATGTATTTTCAATAAAAGAATGTTCGCGCTGTATGCAACCGCAACATTTACCAAAAAACCTACAAATGAAACAATATAAAAAGAAAGTGGGTTGCCAGCAGACCGCGCACCATTTGAAAATGTCCATCGGGAATTCCAAAAATAACTGTTTGCTGTTGCTGCGATAAACGAAATTGTTTTAAAGCCGGTGAACTGACCGTCGGTCAAAATTAATCCCTTAGAAAGAATAGGAGATGCGAGCACATTGAAAATGCCCAAATCAACAAAAGTATTTAATACTCCCGTTGCTGCAAATTTACCGAACTGATATGCCACTGACACGAATCGATTCAAGAACGAGCAAATATATAATGCTACTGGCGCACCGATAAAAAAAACCAACCATACCAATACCGATGTTAAAAAATCGGCTGGACGGTGTAATACATTCGCCACCACCGTATGAAGAACTGGCTGAGCCAACAATCCCACCAACGCACCGATACTACTAATAAAATAAAAATCTCGTTTGTTCATATGGTATAAGTATACAAAATAGAGACTAGCCA
>CAZELH010000029.1:0-6253 GCA_964513095.1 uncultured Candidatus Saccharibacteria bacterium | reverse complement strand
GATTCGCCAGTTGGCGGATGGCGGATTTTCTTACTATTGGCTATACCCTATACCCTCTCTTACTCCACTACTGCGCGGAGGCGGCGGACGCCAGCAGCAACCGCTTCTTCTTTTATAATCTTAATCTTTCCGATTTCGCCGGTATGGGTGACGTGAGGGCCACCGCAAAATTCTTTACTAAAGGCATCTTCAATGGTGTTGCCAACAAAATATACATTCACTGGATCGGGGTATTTTTCTTTGAAGAAAAATAACGCGCCAGTACGCTCTGCTTCGCTTTTTGGCAACACTACTTTTTGTACTGGTAGATCTTTTTCCACAACCTCATTTACGATAGTTTCCACTTTGGCAATTTCTTCAGGTGTTAATTTTCTTTCAAATGTAAAATCAAACCGTGTGCGCTCGGGGGTGATATCTGAACCCGCTTGATGTACTGACTCACCCAATACTCGTCGGAGCGCTTGGTGAAGCAAATGCGTGGTAGTGTGCAGTCTGGTTACAATTTTCAACTCCTCTTCATTGGCTGCCTTTAACTCACCGGTATCCAAAATGAGTCCATGCCCACCAAATTTCTTTTGAGCACCTGCTTTTGATAGTTCGCGATGATGCTCTACTTCTTTTTCATAGGCGTCTCTATCTACAGATATATTTTTCTTGCCAGCAAGCTCTTGTGTTAATTCAATTGGAAATCCATAGCTTGCGGAAAGCAAGAATGCATCGGAGCCGGAAATGTGCGTATTTGCTTTTGAAATCCGCTCAAACTCTACAATCCCCGCGTGATATGTTTTTGAAAATGCCTGCTCTTCTTTCGCAAACGTCGCAATAATGTGTTCTTTGTGTTCTTGGAGTTGCGGATACGCGTCGGCATATATCTCAATCGTCTTTTCTGCTAATTCGTTGAATTTTAAAAACGCAGGAGACACCAAATATGCTCCGTGCATGACTGCGCGACGAATCAATCGGCGCAACAAATACCCTCTATCTTTATTTGAAGGAGTAACGCCATCGTTAATCAAAAATACCGCGGCGCGAACATGGTCGGCGATGATCCGCACCGACTGCGTTGCAATATGAGGAGCATTTTCGCGAACAATTTCCGCCAACGCTCCCAACGAATCAATCGTAAATACATCGGCATTATTTATTGAAGCGGCGGTGATACGCTCCAATCCACCGCCAAAATCCACGTTACGTTGTGCTAATTTTTCGAATGAGCCACTTTCGGTTTTCACATACTCCATAAATACTGAATTCCCTATCTCCATATACCTGCCACAATCGCAGTTTGGGTGACAGTATTTTCCAAATTTTTCATCATGAGGAATGTTTTCGAATTCATAAAATACTTCGCTGTCTGGACCCCCCGGTTCGCGCGCCGGCATTTTTTCCGGCGTTCCCGAACGGCTCCACCAATTCTTTTTGGCGCCGTAGTAAAAAATACGCCCTGATTGCATTCCTACTTCTCCGCCACGTTCTTCCGTACCTAATTCCACCGCTTCAGCGGTAATACCTTTTGACGCAAACAATTCTTTCCAAATAGCAACCGCTTCGTCATCACGGGGAATACCGTATGTGTCGTCTCCTGCAAATACCGTGACGTAGAGTTTTTTAGGATCAAGGCCAATCTCGTCGGTTAAAAATTCAAAAAACCACCCCAACTGTTCTTTTTTGAAATAATCACCCAACGACCAGTTGCCCAACATTTCAAAGAATGTGGTATGGCGGTTATCTCCCACTTCTTCAATATCTTCTGCTCGAAAACTTTTTTGTGAATCAGTTAACCGACGGCCATCCGGATGCGTTTTTCCTAATAAGTACGGCAATAATGGCTGCATTCCTGAGCCGGTGAACAGAGTAGTGGCGTCGCCTTCGGGAATAAGCGAGGATGACGTGATAACGACGTGTCCCCTTTTTTCAAAAAAATCGAGATATTTTTTTCGAACTTCAGATGAACGCATTGGTACGTTTTTTACAACAAATTATCGAATCCTTCGAGCGATTTTGCTTTTCCGTGTTCACGAATTCGCTCGAGCGCCTTTGCTTCAATCTGACGAATACGCTCGCGCGTTACTCCGAACACCTTTCCCACTTCTTCCAAGGTGTGACTGACGCCATCTTCCAAGCCAAAGCGCATTCGCAAAATCTTTTGTTCGCGATCTGATAAATCAGAAAGAATTTCAGCGATTAAATCTCGCAAGTATGCCCGTGCCGCCAACTGATCTGGACGTGGGTTGGTCTTGTCTTCGATGAAATCACCGAGCACGGAGTCTTCTTCATCACCAATTGGTGTCTCAATAGAAAGCACTTCTTGGGAGATTTTTTGAATGTGCCGAACTTTTTCCACATCTATTCCCATTTCCGCGGCAATTTCTTCCGCCAATGGGTCCCGACCGAGCTCCTGCATTAACTGGCGGCGAGTTTGCGTGTATTTAGAAATCACTTCAACCATATGTACTGGAATGCGCACCGTACGGGATTGATCGGCCAAGGCGCGATTAATGGCCTGACGAATCCACCATGTGGCGTAGGTTGAAAATTTAAATCCTTTGCGATAATCAAATTTATCTACTGCGCGAGACAATCCAATGTTTCCTTCTTGGATGAGGTCAAGAATTCCAAGGTGTGGGGTGCGATTAATATACCGTTTGGCGATAGATACCACGAGACGCAAGTTTGCGCGAATAAGTTTCTGGCGCGCTTCTTCATCTGCTTTTTCAGCACGACGAGCAAGATCGCGTTCTTCATCTTTGGTTAAGAGCGCTGTTTTTCCAATTTCTTTCAAATACATTTGTACGGCATCCGGAACATCGCCATCAAAATGGAGCGCGGTTTCCAGTTCCTTTGCGCTCACTTCATCGGTTGAATTTGGCGTGATAAGACTGCCTGTTTCTAATACTTTCAAACCAGCCTTTTCTAAGCGCTCGTATACCTGCTCCAAAAACTCTATATCCTCTTCAATGTGAGGAAACGCAAACAATAATTCATTGTCGGTAACGAATCCGCGCGGTTTGCCCCGAGCGATGAGTTCCGTTAATGCCTGTTCGTTGATTGCCGACGATGCGGCGACCTGCTCAACAGTTGCTTTCTTTTTTGGTTTTTTTACCGCTTCTTTTTTTACTGGCTTCGATTTTTTAACTGGATGAGTTTTTTTGCTCTGTTTTGCCAGTTTATGAGCACCTCCTTTTTTGACCTTAGTCTTTATGGGGCTCTTTTTTTGTTTTTTTACTTTCTTTATCGCTGTTTTTTTAACGGTCTTTTTTAAAGAAATAGTTTTTTTACTACTTTTCTTTACTAATTTTTTCTTCATAAAAAATAAAAGGGTGAGTATGGGAAACGGGACTATCTATAAAAAGAGATTCTTCTGCCAACTTTACTAACACAATATAAGGGGATCAAGTGCTGTAGTAACGCACTGTATAGCGATATTATACTAAAAAACTCAATAAAATCAACCCTCGTTTCCGTGTGGCAGGCTCGCCAATTCATGTAGGGCTTTTTGTGCGGTAGACTCATCCCCTACAATTTCGGCCTGACGTACTTTATCTATGAGCTCTTGGCGCCGCGCCCTAACATATTCCCGCTCTAGATGAATCATAATACTGCCCAGATCATCTTTTCCGTAGCTTTCAGAAGACATGAGAATGGCTTGAAGTGCCCCATCTACATCTCTTTTTTCATGAGTATATGTTTTTGATTTCAAGAGATCATAGACAATCTCAAAACCAGAGGCGAGGTGGGGGCGAGATGACTCTATCACCCCAAAATCTTGAAGTTGATGAGCGGCGACAAGCAGTTCGAACGAGAGTCGTTGATGGCGCGTGAGCATTGCCTGCGACACTCTTCGTTCTTCTTGATTGTTTGACATATTTCTTTCATTTGACTGGGTGCTCGTCCCTTCTGTTTCCATTTGACGTAATTCATCGCGCAGGACATGCACCGCAATACCAGTAGCACGTGCTATTTCGTTGAGCCATGTATCAATCGATACCGCACTTTGAATGTGGCGTAGTTTAGAAAGAAGGGTGCGCAATTTTTTTATACCGCCATTTGTCGCAAAATAATCAGATGATTGTCTCATTCCAACGTAGCGTTCTAAAAATACGCGGAGTGCCGGCGTGGCATGTGCATACGCATCTTGGAGAATCTTTGGATCTTTCACCACTGCTTCGGCGGGATCTTTGTAGGGATCAGGTAGACGCGAGATCAAAACTTCAAATCCCGCTTCGTGCGCCATGTCAACTGCTCGTTCGCCAGCAGCAATCCCCGCCTCGTCGCTATCAAAATTAAAAATCAACTTACTGCACACTTTTGAAAGCGCACCGAGGTGTTGCGTGGTAAAGGCAGTACCAGATGAGGCAACACCATTGGTGATGCCTGCTTGATAGCTCATCAAAAAATCCATCTGCCCCTCAACTACGAATGCGCACTCTTTTTCACGAATCGCTTCTTTTGTTTTATAAAATCCATATAACAATTTTGATTTGTTAAAAATCGCTGTTTCGGGACTGTTTACATATTTTCCTTGTTGACCTGTATCGAGTGGTGGATAAATTCGTCCCGTGAACCCGACTACTTTTCCCAAGTGATTATGAATAGGAAACATCAACCGACCACGAAACCGGTCGAGATGCAATCCCCGTTGCGAGAGAAATCCCAACCCTGCTTCGGTCACATCTTGCGGTCGCATTCCTAATTGACGAATGAGATGCACCGTTAAGGAGTCTGGCTCGTTTGGCGCCCACCCCAATTCAAATTCTTCAATCGTTTCTTTTTTTAATCCTCTCCCCACAAGATACTCCATCGCAACTGGCGTGCTACTCAATGATTTTTTAAAAAACTCGGTGGCGGCGGTGTTGATGTCGTAGAGTAAGCCGGCGGCTTTATATTCTGCCGGATTCACCCGCGCCAACGGGACTCCTGCTTTTTCGGATAAGAATTTTAGCGCCTCGGCAAACTCGATATGCTCATACTTCATTAAAAATTCGAAAATATCACCTCCGGCGCCACACCCAAAACAATGCCATGTCCCTCGATCGGGCGAGACGCTCATCGAGGGGGTTTTTTCGGTATGAAATGGACAGATGGCCTTAAAATTACGCCCCGCGGGAACGAGCGTAATATACCCTTTTAAAAACTCAACAATATCGAGTTTTTCTTTTATCAAATGAGTGGTTGAATCAGCCATGTATACCCTATTGTATATCAAAAGAGCCGGTCGATGCGACGCATAGACAAAATCGCATAAATAGGATACCGTTTTAACCAGCACGCAGGGCAAGCGCCTTGCTTTACGACAACGCATTTTTTTAGATCAGGAGGTTATATGGAGCGGATCGCACAAATCAATCCAACTGGAACACGGGGTGTTATTCGTGAAGATGGGGTTCCTATTCACATCATCGTACTGAAAAATGATAAAAGTGGGTATGAATTAAAAAGTGTGGAAGGTCTCTGCATACCCGCATTTTTACACTGCCCGGAATATGGCGAATTAAAAATATTCATACACATTCATTACGAAACCCCGTCCGATTTCTACTATCTCGTTTTTGAAGTCGTTTTTGGAATTATGCAAAACTTAAAAAAATTCCACGAATGTCGTGCACATATTTTGACATCTTTTGATCCAACAGTATTGGAACGCATTCGAAATGACGCAGCAGAAAAAGCCTTGGCTCTTTTGGAAGATAAAATCCCTACACAATACCTCCCCCAAATGCTTCAAGAGGAGTTTTTGAAAAAATGGATTACATCAAACAGCGCTGTTTGCAAAAATGAAGCGCTGAAAACAGTTCTTTTCAGCGCTCTTGAAACAACCACCAAAACCATTGAACCGATTTCTTAAGGAGAAAAAAATGGCGACGAATCTTTCTTTGATTGTACTAAGAACTCAAAAAATTAAAGAATTGAAAAAATTCTACGAGATACTCGGTCTGGAGTTTGTACGAGAAAAACATGGCGATGGCCCGATTCACTACTCGTGTAAGTCGCCGAATAGTGTTGTTTTTGAGCTGTATCCTACACAATCAGCAAGTGATGTTGGGAGAAACCGACTTGAATTTACGACTCATCAAAATCTTGCTGATTTATCGGACGCAATCACCGGAGAGTATCCGAATATCAATCACACGTTAATTTTCAATGGACCTTCACCGGAATCACTGATTGTTCATGATCCCGAAGGAAGGTCTGTTGTATTGAATTGGAAAAAATCCGACACCGCGATTTGGTAAAAAAGAAGGGCTTGCTCGAA
>CAZELH010000028.1:0-11161 GCA_964513095.1 uncultured Candidatus Saccharibacteria bacterium | reverse complement strand
AATAAGTGATCCGGCTGCTGGGTTATCCGAAGCTAAGCTGATCGAAAGACCGCTGCCTGGGACTGGGGTTCCAGTTCCGGTGCCAGTGCCAGTTCCGGTACCAGTACCGGTTCCTGCCATTGCATTTAAGGCTGCGCGAGACTTAGGACCAACGTATCCTGCTGCAGGAGAGATTCCCGCAGATGATTGCCATGCTGACACGGCTGCTTTCGTCAACGCACCGAAATATCCGGTGGCTGTAGCCTTCAAGAAGCCCTTTGAGATCAAGATGTTTTGCAAAGCGGTTACATCAGCGCCACGGCTACCAACGGTGAGGTCGCGGGTAAAGGTGTATGAAGTACCGGTCATTGCGCCACCTTGAGTTCCGAGCTGTGATTGCAACGAATTGATTTGAGCCAATAACGCTGCGATCTGTGCTTGAAGATCTGAAGTTGACTGAGCATGTGCAACAGGCAAAAGAGGTGCGCCAACCAACGACACGGTGGTCGCGATTGAGAGCACTACTGAAGCTAGTTTGTTACTCATGAGATAAAATATAGAAACGACAAAATATTATTTTAGAGAATACAGCACTGTGGGGTGCCGTCGACCTTGCTATTGTTCGCGCTACACCTTTGGTTTTACAAACCGCCAGCTTACAACGAATAACCTAACATAAGAAAAGCCTCGCGTTAGCGAGGCTTCTATTACTTAGGTTATGTATGGCAAATTAAAAAGGATTTTTACTGGTTTACTGCGATACAGATAAAACCAGTTTCTAGCACTTTTTCTTTCATCAGAGATGGCAAAAATAGAAATCTATAATCAGCCATACATAACCTAAGAATATTTTCCATGCCTCACGCATAGATAACAGACTTAGTAGTTCTTATTTGTGAATATAAGGAACAGTTGGGATCAGTAGAGCAAACGGACGAACACTTTCAAAAGTTACCCAATCGGCAACCTTTTACGGGGTTTTCATCCGATAAAAACTGAACGGACCACCCCCTCCAACCCGCTCAATACTTCCCTTATCAGCCAATTTTTGAACATCATAGCGAATCGTCCGCTCACTGACATCCGGCAATAACTCCATTAAATCCTTTAAACGGCAATTGCCGAGTTCTTTTATCTTTGCCAATATTGCCGTTTGCCGTTTATCCGAACCGGCTGGGTCAGTCTCCTCTTCTTCGCCACGAACATTACCGTCTTCCTTTTTGACTATCGGATCTGGCGCTATCGCCCCAGTTTCTTGAATGTGGTTATCGTGTGATTTTACTTCTGTTTCTAACACTATTGGACGCACCATTTCTTGTTTTGTACCCGATCCATAACCAAGATTCGACTGATTCATTTGAATCTCTTTTTGAATTTCATCACACTCTTTTGCAAGGGTTGCCACATTATCTGGGTGTATTACATTTGCTTCATGCGCAAGCTCAATAAGATAACTCAAAAACACCAATTCAGAAGAAGCACGAGTGGTTTCTTGAAGCGAAACAGCCTCAAGAAGGGTTAGTGCGTGTTTTTTGAATAATCCCTGAAATATAGGCTCATTTACTACGGATGCCACCCGAATACAGGCCTTGGCAAACAAGAATGTTCGCCGAATACTCGTGGCAATGGGGGTAGGTATATGCATATCAATAATGGGGGTATTGTACCCTATTTATGGGTCATTTGTCAATAATATAAAGATTTTGGCTGATTTTGCCGTTTATAGCCTGTTTTTACTAGTCTTTTTGATACTCCGCAATACAAGCGAAGGCCATATACGCCAAGAATGCCTGCACGCCTACCGAAACCGGCAAAAAGAGAATTCCCAAGAGTATCTGCCACCATACAAAGGCACTGATCCCCGCTCGTATATAATTTTTCGTTTCGCCCTGCAATACAATAAATAGCCATATGGCTATGGCCATGGCGGATAGAACCGTCCACACACTAAAGAATGGCGTTGCTTGAGCAAAAAAAACCACAAGACCTGTCGCGACAATTGCGTACTCTAAAAAATGCAACGAGACTTTGTTTCCCGTCATTACGTCCTTAATCGCCAAAAAAAGAATTGCGAGGAGCAATAAAAGCGTCCACAAAACACCCACTGATGGCATTGCCAGTGCGATTGCAATTAAGCCAATCATAGTTGGGATCATTTCAATACTTCCCGCAATTGGCCAGAACGTACTTACCAGCATTGCTCCTGCAAACAATATAGAACTTTGCCACCATACTGCCATACACACCAAACCAACCCTACACGCTAAGGACCAAGGAATCTGCTTTGCAATTAATTTTAATTTTTGCACCATCTTTTACTTCTCCACTTATAATCTTATCAGCCAATGCATCTAAAATCACTTTCTGCATAAGTCGCTTTAGTGGACGAGCTCCGTACTCCGGATCAAATCCATTGGACACAAGGTATTTTCGGGCACTGCCATCGAGTGTCAGTTTTATCTTTCTCTCTGCGAGTCGATTAGAAATTGCCTCCAATTGAATATCCACGATGTGTTCTAAATCTTTTTGCGTGAGCGGGTTAAAGACCACAATGTCGTCAACGCGATTCAAGAATTCAGGACGAAAATGCTCGCGCAATGCTTCTAGGGTTTTTGATTTGAAGGTTTCTTCCTGTGATTTCATGCCGGCTGCCGATTCTGATTGAAATCCTATTGTGCTGACTGCTTTCAAATACTGACTACCAACATTTGACGTCATAATGATGATGCAGTTTTTAAAGTTCACAATTTTTCCCTTGCTGTCGGTAAGACGCCCATTGTCGAGTACTTGCAACAACAAGTTAAACACTTCGGGATGCGCTTTTTCTATCTCATCAAACAGAATGAGACTGTAGGGTCTGTGACGAACTATCTCTGTGAGCTGTCCGCCTTCTTCATGTCCTACATACCCTGGAGGTGAGCCGACCAACCGACTCGTCGCGTGGCGTTCCATAAATTCCGACATATCAATTCGGATAAGTGCCTTTTCATCGTTAAACATGTACTCTGCCAGCGCTTTGGCGAGCTCCGTTTTTCCGACTCCCGTTGGGCCAAGAAACATAAAACTCCCGAGTGGTTTGTTAATATCCGATAATCCCGCACGAGATCGACGTAGTGCGTGAGCAATTGCTGAAATTGCCTCGCTTTGACCGACTACTCGAGCACCAAGAACGTCTTCGATTTTTTGTAATTTTTGGCTTTCAGTTTCCAACATTCGATGAAGCGGTATCCCCGTCCACAAAGCAACAACGGAGGCAACATCTTCTTTATCTATCGCCTCTTTCAGGAATGATGGCGCGGATTCTATTTTTTTGCTTTTTTTCTTACTCGTTTCAGAGGTTGGCGTGCCGAAATTCCGCTTTTCGAATAATTCAAAATCTTTTTGCGCTTGAGGAAGTTCGCCATAAATAAGCTGGGCGACACGCTCTAGATTCCCCTCTCGCTCTGCCTTTTCCACTTCGCGACGCAACGTGTCTATCTTTTGACGCAATTGGTGTAGTGTTTCAAACTTTATTTTCTCTGTGCGCCACTGAGAAGACAGCTCTTCATTATCTTCTTTTAATTTCTTTAGTAGTCCATCAATTTCTGTCACGCGGGCTTTTGATTTGGTAGCGCTTTCCTTCAAGAGCGCTTGACGCTCTACTTCCAATTTTGTTATTTCGTGTCGCACCCGATCAATTTCTTTGGGAATACTTTCGCTTTCGAGACGACGAGCTGCGGCGGCTTCATCTATCACATCCACTGCTTTGTCTGGCAAAAATCGATCGCTAATATAACGCGCGCTTAAGTTCACCGCGGAAATAATTGCTTCGTCACTAATGCGCATACCATGGTGGATTTCGTATTTTTCTTTTAAGCCCCGCAAGATCGCAATACTGTCCTCAATGCTTGGCTCATCAACGATAATTGGAGAAAATCGACGCTCTAAAGCAGGATCTTTTTCGATATAACGTTGATACTCACGAATCGTAGTTGCTCCAATAGCATGCAGTTCCCCGCGCGCGAGTGCGGGCTTTAATAAATTCGAGGCATCAATTGCTCCTTCGGCGGCTCCGGCTCCGACAATTGTGTGAATTTCATCAATAAATAAAATAATTTTTCCGGCGGAATTTTTTACCTCTTTCATGAAGGCTTTTAAGCGATCTTCAAATTCGCCGCGAAACTTCGTGCCGGCAATAAGGAGTCCCAAATCAAGCATTAATACTTGCTTGTCTTTTAATGGCTCTGGCACGTCACCCGAAACAATGCGTTGCGCCAATCCTTCCACAATCGCGGTTTTCCCTACACCCGGTTCGCCAATAAGTACTGGGTTGTTTTTAGTGCGTCGAGAAAGCACCTGAATTAATCGACGCAACTCTTCTTCGCGACCAATAACTGGATCCAACGATCCCGTTTTTGCTTTATCGGTCATATTAATAGCGTATTTTTCTAACACCTGAAATTTTGCTTCCGGTGTTTCGTCTGTGATACGAACCGAACCTCGCAACTGTGCGAGCGCGCGAAAGAGATTCTCGCGACGAACTCCAAATTGTTGCAGTATGTTTCCAGCAATCGAAGGAATGTCCACCATTGCCAGTATCATGTGCTCACAGGAAGTAAACTCGTCTTTTTGACTGGTTGCTACTTTTGTCGCTTGATCAAGAACGCGCATTAATTCTTGCGATAAGTACAATTGCCCCTCGGTCGCTTCACCGGTTGCATGAGGCATGCGTTCAAGGTCAAGGTTTATCTGTTGATATAATTTTTCCAGATCAACCCCCGATCGCAATAACATTGGCTGGACGAGTGATTGCCCGTCTTGGACGAGCGTATATAACAAGTGCAAACTTTGCAGTTCACCGTGGTGTTTTACGGTTGCGTATTCTTGCGCAGCTTGGAGCGCCTCTTGTGCTTTAATGGTAAATCGATGGAAATTTGGCATAGCTGATGTGTGCGTGTGTATATGATAGTAGTATAGCGCTTTCTCCTTATGGCTCTTATTTTAATCGAATTAGCAATCTCGTCAATAGATTGCTAAAACAATGCTTATTTTTACTCATCCAATAGACACCCGTCTATTTCGCCACTGGACGGGCGGCAAGAGCGACTTGCGTTGTTATCTCTTTGCCTTCTCTTATAATAGTTATCGTTATCAATTCACCCACGCCATATTGGGTAATAATTTCGCCGGGTGTTATATTTTCGGTAATTTTTTTCCCATTTATTGCTACAATAATATCTTTCACGCGAATACCCGCTTTTTGAGCCGGCGAATTCTTTTCGACTGCTAAACCATCCTTCCCTCCCTCAACAATCGCACCATACTCAACAGGTAATTTTTCTTTTTTGGCGATTTCGGGCGTAATGAGTCGGTAGCGAACACCCAAAAACGCGACTTCGATTTTTCCGGTTGCCTTTACCGAAGCAATGTCTTTTTTTACCTGATTGATGGGAATGGCAAACCCTACGCTTTGTGCGTCCGATGCCGTAGCAGTGTTTATCCCAATAACTTCTCCCGCGAGATTGAGAAGTGGACCACCGGAGTTTCCGAGGTTTACCGCGGCGTCCGTTTGCAACACCCCACGAATTGTTTCGGTGGTATCATCATCTCCTGCCGTGACCGTGCGCGATAGTCCAGAGATCACTCCTACCGATACGGTATTTTTAAACTCTGCTAATGTATTGCCGATGGCGATAGCGGTCTGACCCAACTCTATCGCATCGGAATCACCAACGGTTACGACTGGCAATCCTTCGGCTTCTATCTTCAACACCGCGATGTCTTGGACAGGATCGCGCGCTAAAATTTTTGCTGGATATTTTTTGCCGTCGTTGGTGATGACGGTATACGATGCTTTTGTGTCTGAAACGACGTGTTTGTTGGTGATGATTAGTCCCCCTGCATCGATAATAAATCCACTCCCTCCGCCAACCTCCTCAAACGAAGTTCCCTTTTGGCACGGCACTGAGAAATCAACACTGCCAAACAATTGCTGGAGGTCTGCGGGGAGATTCCCCAATGGATTTGCCGCTGGACACTGTTTTATAATCGGTACATTTTTGGAGATACTAATCGAGACAACTGCCGGCGAGGCTTTTTTGACTGCTTCAATAACCGATCGTTCATACTCAAGAACGGGCTTATAGAGCGCTGGTGGTGTCGGCGCGGACGGCGCGCTTGCAGGAAATGCCCCAAAGCGTGCCAACACTCCTCCGCCCCACTTTCGGATTACGCCTCGCGCCGCCACATCAATCGTGACTCCCACAACGATAAGGAGCGCTATCACCACTGCGATTGTAGCCGTGTGTTTCCACCTCCTTGTATACCATTTGTGTTTCTCCATACTCATCCATTTTAGCCTCCTTACCCCTCTTTTTCCACTGTGATAGCTGCTTTATTTTGTACCTTTCCTCTTTCTTTGTTTGTATACTTAAAAGATATAGTATTTTATCCATGACACACGGAAACTGGGAACAAAAAATTGATCCGGAATCACATTCCTTCGAAGATACTGATAAGCCTTTTTGGCTTGATGAAACAACAGAAAAAGAGAAAAAAGTAACCCTAGAAAAGGAATTTTTATTTAACGAATTTATTGCTGGCGAATTAAATAATGCTTTTCAAAATGGCTTAGAAGATGCGGATATATCAGATGAGCATATCGAACAGATAAACACGGAATTAAAGAAATACTCTTTGCGAGAAATAAAAGCGATGCTTGCGATTCCTTTTGAATTACGGGAACAGTCGCTGAGAAAAATAAAAATGGAATTACAGCAAGGAAAAACAGCTCACGAGATCGTAGCGAATCTTGATCGCATTGCGAAAAAATACCATTTTTCTGTTGGGTATCACATCAGCAAACAAAAAATATCTGGGTCTACTATTCGCGCAACAGAGTTGGATGATAGAGATGACCGAATGATGGCTTATTATAGCCTTGATTATAAAAATTTATTCAGAAAAAAAAGGGGTGCTTATTTGTATATAGTGAGAATATCAGAACACGAAGATTCTGGTCATAAAAAAGACAACAGTAATAACTGGGGCAGAGCACCCTCTCTTCCGATTATTCTTGAACTTAATATGCCCGCTATTGATTCTGCTATTACCGAAAAATTACAAAAAAAGAAAAGCCCCTCGCAACATACAAGGGGCTCAGACTAGCTCAAGCTGGCTAATTATTTTTTTTATTTTCAAGTTCTTTTCGAATATTGTTGCTCATATACGTTGCCAAAAGAATATCTGACAAACATCTATCAGCTTCTTTTTCGGCAATCCACATAACAACATCTTCATTTTTTTCAAGAAATAGTTCCAAGCGCGCGATATTATCCTCATTACTATCGCCATTTGGACATTTTTTAAAAATAAGATGCATAATTAAAGCATCTTTTTCATTTCCTGATTTAAGGTGTTTAGAAAATTCTGCCGTCCCATTGTAAATACCTTCGATAATATTTACGATTCGCACGGCTAAATTTTTGTGATTCATATTATTCTCCCTTCAAACCATCACACTTTCTATGTCTAAATATACCAATAAATATAAAAAAGTCAATGCCCTCCTCGCGCAGGAGCAGAAACGACAAAAGAATACCCTCACTCTTATTCCTTCGGAAAATTATGCGCCGAAGGCGGTGTTGGAATTAACCGGCTCGATACTCACCAATAAATATACGGAAGGCTACCCTGCGAAACGCTACTATCCGGGGAGTCGTTTCTATGACGACATCGAGCTCTTGGCCTACCGAAACAGCATCAAAGCATTCGGCCTTTCTCCCGATGAATGGGGGGTTAATGTGCAAGCGTATTCGGGATCTCCAGCAAACCTCGCCACACTTTTAGCACTCGCTGGTGCCGGTGGAACCATCATGGGATTGTCTTTGGCGGCGGGTGGACACCTCACGCACGGACATTCGGTTTCAGCAACCGGAATTTTTTTCAAAAGCGTCAGCTACGGCGTGAATGTTGACACCGAACTTATTGACTATGATTCCCTAGAAAAACTTGCAAAAGAACACTCACCGAAAGTCATTATTTCCGGCACAACCGCCTACCCGCGCGCGATTGATTTTGCCCGCATTGGCGCAATTGCAAAAAAAGTGGGTGCGTATCATATGGCGGATATCTCACACATTGCCGGACTCGTGGCGACCGGACTCCACCCCTCTCCATTTCCCCACGCCGATGTCGTTACCTCTACCACTCACAAAATGTTGCGCGGGCCACGCGGTGCCGTTATTTTTTCTCGCACATCTCTTTCAAAACAAATCGATCGGGCTATTTTTCCCGGATTGCAAGGTGGCCCACACAACAATGTCGTTGCCGCCATCGCCCACACCATGCACACCGCCAGCACCCCTGCGTTTAAAAAATACGCAAAGCAGATTATAAAAAACAATCAGACACTTTCAACGACGTTGCAAAAACGAGGATTTGTGTTGACTACGGGAGGGAGCGATAACCATTTATTTGTTGTTGATTTACGGACGACCGGTTTGTCGGGAGCGGATGCTGAGGCACTGCTTGAAAAAAACAACATTCTCGCCAATCGCAACTCAATCCCCTCAGACACCAAACCGTTTTCGCCGTCAGGTCTTCGTATTGGAACTCCCGCTCTTACCGCACGCGGAATGAAGGAAAAAGAAATGGTGCAACTCGCTGATGCCATTACTACCATTTTACTTTTGAAAAAATCGGCGGTGAAAACTGTTGCAACTTTATGCAAAAAATTTCCGATTCCAAAAGATTGACATTTGTCGTTTTTTAGTGTTAGATACGAATAGTTGTTTCACTCCTCTATTCTTCTTTTTGAAACTCCACTTTTTATAACCAAGAAAGAGAGGTTGGTATGCCGAGTGCTGTCGCACGACAAATCAGAGCCATTGCCACTGACCTGCGTGATGAAATTGCTTTTCCAAAAAGAGATGATGTTCACATCGTGATCATTGATGATCAAATTGCAATGGCACAACCCATGCAGTTGGTTTGCGAATCTTTTGAGATCTCGTCGAGCCTCATCATTACCGATGGAGCGGATCCGCTCATCCTCCCTTCCGTAAAAAATAAATCCCTGATTGTAAATCTCGATCATAATTTTCCCCGCAGAACGGGAAGATTATTTTTGAAAGAGATGCGCGAACAAGGTCACTTTTGGCCGGTTGGATCAACAACTGCCGAAGATCCTCGACGAGCACGCGCATACTTAATACCGTTTTTGTGGTATCGGTTCAAAGCACTTTTGTCAGTAAAACCAACCCGTGACCCAGTGGAAGCGTACATACGCTTCAATTTAAAATTATTAACGTTACTGGGAGATGTTCATCATGTGCGTTGAGCCAATACCACTAAGCCTCGATGTGTTTTTACAAAAAAACATGTCGAGGCTTTTTCATCTTTATATATTTTATTCCGCTCTCCCTTGTTTTTTATCCCTTCCACCCACTACTATCTATATATGATTATTGATGGCAAAAAAATTGCCGAACATATTTTGCAATCGCTTTCCACCTTCGCCATTCCTCATGGTTTTTTGGCAATCATTTCTGTCGGAGATGATTCTGCCAGCGCGAGTTTCATTCGCCAAAAACAAAAAGCGGCAGAAGCGGTTGGCATTGCGGTTCGAGTGTATTCGTTTGACGCCTCAATCACTACCGACAAGCTCCGCCGAGAAGTTGGTCGCATCGCCAAGGGCAGTACCTGTTGCGGGATGTTAGTGCAACTCCCCTTGCCTACCCACATCAACAAACACAGCATTTTAAATGTAGTGCCTCCAGAAAAAGATGTTGACGTCCTTGGTGAACGGGCACTCGGGGCGCTCTATACTGGTCGCAACCCCATCATTCCTCCGGTGGTTGCCACTGTTTCGACAATTCTTCAGGAACAACACGTATCCTTAAAAGAAAAAACGATTGCGATTGTGGGGCCGGGATTTTTGGTCGGCAAACCAATTGCGGTGTGGGCACTGGGGAAGGCACGGGAAGTCATTGTTCTCAACAGAGGATCAGATTTTTCACTCCTTAAAAAAGCAGATGTGGTAGTGTGTGCCACCGGTAGCGCTGGACTTCTTTCTGCTTCACAGTGCAAGACCGGCGCACTCATTATTGATTTTGGGTACGGGAAAGACGATGATGGTGTTTCGCGCGGAGATTTCAATCCAGACGATGCGGAATCGCATGAGATCTCTTATACCCCCACTCCGGGAGGCACGGGGCCGATCCTTGTGTCTTGTTTATTGCGGAATTTTTTAACACTCAATCAGGAATAAAAAAATAACCCCGATTGTTTATCGGGGTCATCTATTCTCTTTCGCGGAGCGCTCCATGGGTTAGAAATACTGTATTTCGACTTCCGCGTCTCGCTGTTTTGAGAGAGGGTTCGCGATGTGTTTTACCACCCATTCCAGATCATCTTCGCTCACCTTTTTAATCGTTATGGAATCAACAATGGTTTCGCTATTCTCCACTTTTTTTACAAATTTTATTTCGCACAATAGTGTATCACGCTTCATTCTCCAATTAAACCATCCGCGCTTGAATACAGATACTTCTTCTCTTTTATATATTTCATAATCCCTGAAATCACGACAATGACAGTCACGATCTTTCACATACTCCGTCAACCTTTCCAACCCTTTTCCTGACTCTGGTACATAGGATATAAAAGACCCTTCCCACCCCCTCATTTTAACTACTAATCCCAGCTTAAGAGCCATCCGCGTGAGGGAAATACACACGCACACACAATCATACACGTCCCTTATGATGATCTTTTTTTCTTGTTCACCCACTTGGATTGGGATGGCAATATCTTTGCATCGAGTACACACCCCCAATTCTGAATCAAATTCATCAGCAGTGTGACAAACTTCGCACCTTTTAGGATTTCCCTCGTTTTTCACCAACATCAAATTCGTTGCGCTTTCTTCGTTAGCCATAGAACTTCTCCTTTTTCAATTGTGAAAATACCGTTCTTCGAACGTATTTCTCTTTAACCTATTTTTCATAAAAAGTCAAATATTGGGCGCTCTTTTTTAACACCGGCGGTTTTTGGTGGAAGGGAGATTTTACGAGTATAATAGGGTGATACTTACGCATATGGCATCACCTATCAAATATATTTTCGTAGTAGGAGGAGTTATGTCGGGGGTTGGAAAAGGCGTCGCCGCCGCTTCTATCGGCAATATCTTGCAGGCGCGAGG
>CAZELH010000027.1:5100-11190 GCA_964513095.1 uncultured Candidatus Saccharibacteria bacterium | reverse complement strand
GTTGACATTAAATTTGCCAACTGGTTTTCAATTCGATACCACCGGTACTGCTCCAACTGTTTTGGTAACTCGAACATCCGGATCAGGAAGTAATAATGATTGCAATATAAATAATCTCGCAAGTGGCTCTACGATACCCACTTCGCGAACCGCAACCACTGTTTCTGTAGTTATTACCGACGAAACTAGTTGTAACGTTAGAAACAGTTTAACGTGGCAAAATCTCCGTGTTCGTCCAATAACTGCCAGTCCATTGCGAAGTGGAAATATCACCATGACCGGACATGAATGGGTAATTGGCGTACAGCAAAACACTTCTTTGGGTATTTTAACCATGGTTGCAAGCGTGGGAACACCAAGTCTTGCGAATTCTTTAGTAAGCGTGACTCCAACGAGCACGGTAGTAGGAACAAATGCGACAATCAAAATTACATTAAAAGACGCTTCAAATAATCCTGTTGCAGGATTTTTGGCGGGAAATGTAAGTATTTCAGTAAGTGGCACGGGCAATACGGTAACTCCATTTCCAACGAGCACTGTTTCAAACGCCAGTGGTACATTGACGACAACCTTTACCTCAACCGTCGCCGAAACAAAAACCATCACGGTTACCACATTGGGCGTTGGAGGTGGCACACTTTCAAATACCGCCACAGTAACATTTGTTGCCGATGCCCCAGCCAAAGCAGACATCGCCGCTTCAGCAACGTCATCAGTAGTCGGTAACCCCGTAACGCTGACGATTAACCTCAAAGATCAGTACGACAACGTCGTAGCAAATGGCTCAACCGCCACACTTACCACAACACTCGGTCAAACAAGTGGCGCAGGAACCACCACGGCCGGAGTACTGACTCGCACGGTAAACTCAACAACCACCGGCAGTGCAACACTCGGATTTTCCAGTTTAGTGGCTCCAATGACGGTTACCGGTGTCACTAATATTCTCTTCACTCCAGATGTTCCAGCTGTTTTGACGATCACCACCCAGCCATCAAGCACTGCAAGTGTAGATTCTAACTTCACGACACAGCCAGTAGTAACCGTAAAAGATCAGTATGGCAATAACGTAGCAGATGGCACGATTGTAAGTGCGTCGCTTGCGACAGGTACCGGAACATTGCGAAACGTTTCAACAGTTACGACTGCTGGTGTTGCAACTTACGGCACCGTACCAACAACAGAATTGGGATACTCAAAATCAGACGAAGTATTTACGATTCGTTTTTCGGCCGGATCAGCAAATGCAGTTTCTGATCCACTTGGTCCACTGGCTCATGGCGTCATTACCAAATTAAAACCAGTTGCCAGCCCAACCAGTCTCATTGAAGGAACCACGTCGACGATTACGGTCTACGGTCAAGATCAGTTTGGAAACACCGTCACCGACAACAACACTGCAACTGGCGCGTTCTTGGTTACGAATTTTGGTTCAATCGATCCATTAACCTTCACTCTTTCAGGCGGTATTGCAACGGCAGGACTTACCAGACAAACATACGGTACGGTCAATGTAACGACGATCTCCACTCCACCAACAAATTTGCTTGGCGACAGCGTAGAAGTTGAATTCACCAAGGCAGATACCGTTGCCCCAACGTTTGAATCTTCGATTCCAACATACAATGCAACTGGCGTCGCAATTACCACGCCACTTTCACTGACATTTTCTGAAGTCTTAAAAGCGAGCACGGTAACATCCGCGAACGTGTATTTGGTAAATGCATCAACATCCGCAACAGTACCAGCAACCGTTTCATTGGTTGAAGGAGGAAAAACAATTCAAATTACGCCATCTGCACCGCTTGAGTACGCAACGCAGTATTACTTTGAAGCAACTTCAGGTATTACTGATTTGGAAGATAATGCGTTGTCTGCCACCGCAGTATCGAGCTCAACAACTGGCTTTACCACAGCGGAAAATACCGCAGATGTTACTGCTCCAATCGTTGAGAGTCAGTATCCTGACGTGAGCGCCACAAATGTTGCAATATCAGTAGTTCCAACAGTTACGTTTTCAGAAAGCATGAAAGCCTCAACCATTACCGGAACATCCATAGGTATTAAAAAGGTGAGTGACGACAGTGTAATTCCGGCAACGATCACGCTTGCTGGCGCGGGTACACAGGCGGTTATCACCCCAAATTCTGCTTTGGAAAACAACACTGCGTACTACATCTTCGTAACGACCGATGTAACTGACGAAGCCGGAAACGCATTGGCCACCAACTACGGGGGAAGTGAGGCGTCGGTATTCACAACTGCTCCAGTAGTAGTTGAAGCCGATGAAACCGCACCAATCATCTCTGGTATCGCAGTAACCGACATTACCACCAGCAGCGTTCGTATCGTCTGGAACACAAATGAACCAGCAGACTCACAGGTGGAATTTGGCTTAACCGATGCGTATGGATCTATGACCAGTTTGGATACCGCCACAACAACCGCACATTCCGTAATAATCACTGGCTTGCTTTCAAATCAAATCTATCATTTCCGCGTATTGTCAGCTGATGAGAGTGGAAATCAAGCAACATCAGGCGACAACACTTTTGCAACCGCATTCGACGATTCAGCAGAATTACACGTGACAAGTATTGCTTTGGTAAAGTCATTTGCCATTGCTGATGACACATTTGCAAATGGATGGCGTTGGATCTTTGATGTAACGGTGCCAACCATTGAACAAAATGTATCAATGAAGTTCTCTGATTTTGTAGGATCTGCCAGCAATACGATTCCTGCGGCAAATAACATTCGTTTTTATTCCACAGAATCAAGCAATGCCCAAGATGCAACATCATCTATCACTATTACCGCTCCTGATACCTACTTTGGTGTATTGCACATGACATCAGATCGAAGTTCAACAACCCCAGGCCGTCAAGTGCAAATTGTTGTTGAAGCGAAGGTGCCAACAGGCACTCCAGCAGACTCATACAGTGCCAGCTACGGCATTAAGAGCGAGCCGGTCGAAGAAGAAATCGTTATTGATTAGTCACTCTTATTAATCCTATGAAAAAATTATTATCTATCGTTGTAGCAGTTATCGCTCTTAGTGGCGGGGTTGCGCATGCATCAGAAGTAAAAGGAACTATTAACACCGGTACATCAAACGGTGTTGGTGGAACGGTTATTGCTTCTCCTATTGCAAATCCTGGCGCCGGCACGTACACCGACACGCAAAATGTAACTCTTTCAGCTACTGGAGCATCATCAATTCATTTCACGACGAATGGCGATACACCATCGTGTTCATCTGAAGGGGGAGTGTTTTCTTCGCCAATCGTAGTGTCAGTAAACACCACCATCAAAGCCGTTGCGTGTTACCCACAAGAAACATCATCGCCAGTTGTGAGTTTTGTATACGTCATCAATCGACCATCAACAGATGATGGCGTCAGCCACGGCAGTAATGCTGGTGGCGGTAACGGGCCAAGTGGCGTAAATGTTGGTAGTGGCCCCGGTGCGTCTGCACCTGCGTCAACGGGTCAGGTCTTGGGCGCAACCACATCGTGTGGATTAACCTTTAAGGGCTACATGGGTGTAGGAAAGAAAAACGATCCAGATCAAGTAAAAAAATTGCAGGCATTTTTAAACACCGAGCTCGGATTAAAGATCCCTGTCACCGGTTACTTTGGTCCATTGACCAAGAAAGCCGTTGAGGCGTTTCAGTTGAAATACTCAAAAGAAATTTTGGCTCCATGGCTTGCGTTTGGATTGCCAAATGAAATGACTCCAACTGGCTACGTCTACAAGACAACGCAACGATGGATTAACAAAATTATGTGTTCAACCCTCGATTTGCCGATACCACAGCTCCCATAGTCACTAGCCAATAGGGTTTAGTAATGAGGGTAAAAGATTTTATGAATATGCATCTTCCATTTTTTGGAGGGTGCATATTTTTTATATAATTTTATTTTTCTCCCGCAATATCTTAGCATCGTATTTAATTCGCAATTATTTAATGCTCAATCCGCAATTTCTATTGGCTACTCGTAGTGAGCCTGTCGAACTAGTGGCTAATTACTAATTTCATGGCATAATACATACATGTTGTCTTGGATTCGAGACCATTTTTTACCACACGAAAGAAATGGGAATGTGCCGCACCTATTTTCGGTGCAGTCATTTTTTGTTCTTGTGAGTATGGTTATGGCGTGCGAAATCGCATTTTTGTTGTATGTGGTAACGGTAGTGCCGTCGGCTCATTTTTTGGGAGAAGTTCTTCCAAATGTATTAATTGATTTAACAAATCAAGATAGAGCAGTAGCAGGAGTGTCGCAATTGGCTACAAACGATCTTTTGGTGCAGGCTGCTCGGTTAAAAGCTCAAGATATGGCATTGCATGGCTATTTTGCTCACACTAGCCCAACCGGAATTACTCCATGGCACTGGCTGGGGGAGGTTGGATACCAATATGAGTCAGCCGGAGAAAATTTGGCTATTAATTTCGTTGATTCGGTCGATGTTGAACGTGCATGGATGGCATCCCCAAGTCATCATGCCAACATTGTGAATAATGGATTTTCGCAAATAGGTATCGCAACCGCAGTGGGGGTATATGAAGGTCGACAAGCGGTTTTCGTAGTTCAATTTTTTGGAAGGCCATCTCGTCAGGTGGGGGTAGTGGAAGATAAAAATAATACTCCATCAATATCAGGCGGACAGAATGTGCAAGAGCAAGTTCCTCCACAAATAAAAACAGGAACGGTGGCGGGAAGTGAGGTGCAACAAAACACTACAACCAAGCCACAAATGGCGGTGATAACGAAAAATAAGCCGACAATAGCAAATTCACAAACAGTACCCTCGGTGCAAACGAGCGATAATCAAGCGCTTTCCAACAAGGAGTCAAATTCATTGGTACAATTTTTTCAAAAGAGCGCCAGTAACCCACAAACAGCTACGATGGTGTTATTGCTAACCATTGCCACACTGCTTTTAGCAGCGCTTGGAATAAATTTGGTTATTTCTAAACACCACATTCATTCCCATGTGCTTCTTAGGGGAACAGCGCTTGTTGGAATAATCGCGATCGTGCTCACATTTAATGCCATGCTTCCTATCGCAAAAACGGTGATACCGGCAATTGCTCATACGCAAACACTTTTTTAGGAAATGGCAAAAAATGTTGAACGATATTTTGATGAGGTTGCCCGTCGCAAAAAATCGCGACGATTTTTAATAAGTTGTGGAATTGGACTGACAGTGCTCTTTGTTGTATTGGCTGGTTGTGGGCGTTTAATCTTCTACTCCTCTTTTTTTAAAATAAAAAATTTCACTGTTTCGGTTGGTGACACCGAATCACCGCAACAAATCAAGAATGCGCTTGTGGCAACCGTACTGTCGCAATCATTTATCGCTCGCGTATTGGGGGCAGATAACGTTTTATCATGGGTAGGTTCTACGCCGGCGCTCCCACCGTTAGTGAGTGGATCGCTCAAAGAAATAACAATTCAAAAAGATATACGCAATCGCACCGTTTCCATTACTGCCCTGCCAAGAGCGCCAAAGGGAATTTGGTGTCAGAAAGAACGAGAGATCGCAATTCCACAATCACCACAGCCACCAGCAGAAACCCAAAACGCCGGAAGTACGCCGGTTGATAAACCAGTGCAAGAGGTATTGCCACCGCCAGTTCCTACAGCTAATCGTGATTGTTGGTGGTTTGACGAGGATGGTATTGTGATTGAAAAAGGCCCAGCCGCGGATGGGTTTTTAGTACCACTCGTTACCGAGTATAAAATCAGACCATTGATTTTGGGAAAGAGTGTTGTTGACCAAGATTCAGTTATGAAAAATATTCTTTCGCTCATAAAAGGCATTACGCAATTAAAATTAAAAACGGTAACCATTGAAATAGGGGATATTAATCTGCAAGAAGCGACGGTGCACACCGGCGCCAATCAAACAATTTTGTTTAGTCTGCGATTTCCGCCCGATACGGCATTTTCAGCGATCAAAGCATTGCAAGCAAAGGGGCAATTTAATACGGTATCCCAACTCGATTTTCGTGTAGAAAACAGAGTGTATTATAAGTAAATACAGGTTAACCCTCCTTCGCTCTTCGAGCTTCGGAAGGGC
>CAZELH010000027.1:0-5000 GCA_964513095.1 uncultured Candidatus Saccharibacteria bacterium | reverse complement strand
GCTTCGGAAGGGCACGGCGAGTTGGCGGGTTAAAGAGTTATTAATTAAAAACACATTTTGTCATCTCGAACGAATGTGAGAGATCTCTGTTTGAAGAATAATCGTGGGATCCCTCGCATACGCTCGGGATGACGAAATATCAATAAAATAATACTTCTGTCATTCCCGCGCATGCGGGAATCTTTAGTATTTTTTATACAAGTTTCAAGATACACGATCTACTCTTTGACTTTTAATTAAAAATAATGTATAATTATATAGTTCAGTGGTACTTCAGGTAATAGCCCTTACCTCATTTTTTGAGACGGGGAGGAAAGTCCGGACACTCACTGTATTTTTTACAGGTGTACGTAGCGGCTAACAGCCGTCTGCCGAAAGGCACGAGGTGCGAACAGAGACGCTAATTCTTGAAAAAGAGTAGCACCCTAACTTTTTTGAAGGGTGAGTCGCATGGGAAATCATGCGGGTGCAACGGCTAAATCCTTACGTGAGTGCAAGGCCGTGCTTTATCGCAAGATAAAGAGTGCCGCAATGAGCCTCTCAAGTAATTGGAGGCAAAAGATAAATTATTACCAATAAAGAACGGTGACGTTTTTTATGACAGAATCCGGCTTACGAAGTGCCAATGAATACAATATCAAAGCCCCCTCGCTTATTATGGCGAAGGGGCTTTGTCGTTTGACAGACAGTTGTCAGTGCCATCATCATAAGAGTAGGAGTTTTACAGGAAAGGAGTTTGAACAGTATGAAGTTGAGTGTAGCAATTGACGCAAAAGCAAGATTTATTAAAACCCATATAGTCCCGCGAATTGTTTGTGTAGTATCTGGGTACGCAAAAACATCAAGAGTTCACCAAGGTATTTCGGGGTTAATGCCAAAAACAATAGACATCGCAACAGGATTATTTGTGGGACCAAATCTTGTTCTGACAACAATTCCGCAACAAGGCCTAGCAGAAGATCCATTAAATAAAGGTTTTTTGCGCAGGACATTTTTTATAGAAAGAAAGGGAGTTTTTTTTCAATACTCAAAAGCGCAGGAAGTCATGCATGACAGTTATCGTTACAATTCTTACTACGGCATGCGTTTGATGGTAGTAAACAATAATGGATATTCGCATGTCACACAATATTGGAACGGAAATTTCAAGGAGCCAATTATCCTAGGAAATTGGAGCGGATGTATTCTTGGATTATTGTCACTGCAAAGACCGGGTGATTCATTAACGCCAATAGTTGCACAGCGAGTTGATGATAATCGTTTGATTCTGCCTCCATTAAAGTTAACGACGGAAGAGTCTCGCAGCTCATTTATATTCACAAACGATGCTAAGCTCGTTGGAATGATTACAGGAAAATTGGGTGAAAAAATGCCGACAGTTATTGGCGTTGGGGGTAGTGTTTTGCAACAGATGCTGTTTTTTAATGAAGACGAACAAACGGATGTAAGAAAGATCGCACGAACAGGGAGGATAGTGATAAAATAAAATATACGCGTACCTCTACAAAGATGTACGCTTTTTCTTTTGCGAATCTCGAGCGATAGTAGCAAGACTCAGAGATTTGAGCGAATACAAAATAATTGCCATCACCAAGCTGGCAGCGAGCGCAAACTGTGCCAATCCAAGGCCGGCAAAAATACCCAATGCTGCTGTCATCCACGTTACTGCCGCGGTCGTTAATCCTCGCACATGATCTTCGTTTTTAATAATTACTCCCGCTCCCAAAAAACCAACACCAACGACAATGTTAGCGATAACCGCCAAAAAACCACTGTTGCGAGAAACGATATCGCCAACGCCAGCGTAAGAAGATAAGACAAAAGGAAGTTGTAAGGCAACAAGGGTAAAAAGTGCTGATCCGGCCGCGATACTCATTGAAGTTCGAATGCCGGCCTCTTTGCCAACAAATTCTCGTTCTAGTCCGATAATCGATCCAACGGCGAGCGCCACAATCAACCGAATCATCATTTGCGAAAAGTCGAGCATATAGGTATAGTATAGCAAATACACGATTACGGTTAACGGGTTAGCGAGTTAAAAAGTTAAAGGTTTTTTATTTTTTAATCCGTTAATCCTTTAATTCGTAACTCTTTAATCGATTTTCATGCGTACCCTTATTTCTGAAACAGTTTCAAAGTCGGGAGAAGTCGTTACGATTTCCGGTTGGATAGATGCTCGGCGTGATCATGGAAAATTAGTATTTTTGGATGTACGAGATCGAAGTGGTGTGTTACAGGTTGTGTTTACGCCAGAAAAAGAAATTCACGCTCTTGCGCAGACCTTGCGTGGCGAGTGGGTGGTGACTATTACCGGAAAAATAAATACGCGTCCGGAAAAAATGGTGAACCCGAATATTCCAACCGGAACGATAGAGCTGGAAGCAACGCAGTGCGAGGTGATAAACCAAGCGGAGACAGTGCCGTTTTCAGTAGGAACGGATGGAAAAGAAATTGATGAAGCGATCCGTCTCCAGTATCGATATCTCGATTTGCGTCGTCCACGATTACAAAAAAATATCCGTGCAAAGTCAAAAATGATGAATTTTGTGCGCAATTTTTTGATCGCCCATGATTTTGTCGATATCGAAACACCACTATTAACGAAATCGACTCCCGAAGGAGCGCGTGATTTTATCGTGCCTGCTCGCATCGAAACAGGAACATTTTACGCCCTTCCACAATCACCACAACAGTATAAACAGCTTCTGATGGTAGCGGGGTTTGAACGATATTTTCAGTTCGCTCGGTGTTTGCGCGACGAAGACAGTCGCGGGGACCGTCAACCAGAATTTACCCAGCTTGACTTGGAAATGAGTTTTGTGGAACGCGAAGACGTGATGGCATTAAATGAAAAATTATTGATAGAGCTGGTGCAAACGTTATTTCCTGAAAAAAAGATTCAAGAAATTCCTTTTCCACGTATTTCGTATAAAGAGGCAATGGAAAAATACGGCAGTGACCGACCCGACATTCGCACTGACAAAAATGATCCCAATCTCTTGGCGTTTTGTTGGGTGGTTGATTTTCCATTTTTTGAAAAAACAGAAGAAGGTGGGTGGACGTTCACGCATAACCCATTTTCCGCCGCCATTCCCGAGCATCGCCAGTATCTGCTCAACAAAGAGCGCATTGGTGATATTTTAACGACGCAGTACGACATTGTGCTTAACGGTTTTGAGATTGGTGGGGGAAGTATTCGCAACCATACCGCCGAGGGACTCACAAAAGTTCTTGAAATTATGGGACATACTGCTGAAAACATTGTTAAAAATTTTGGCCATATGCTCACCGCATTTTCATTTGGCGCGCCTTCTCATGGCGGTATTGCGTGGGGGTTTGATCGATTGACGATGCTCCTTATGGGCGAACCAAATATTCGCGAAGTGATTGCGTTCGCTAAAAATGGTGAGGGTCGAGACCTGATGATGAACACGCCATCGGTAATCGAAAAATCCCAGCTGGATGATTTGCATCTAAAAATTGTAGAAGAAAAGAAATAGGGATGGGGAGAATGAATTGCGGATTGAGTATTGCGAATTAAAATCCAAAATTCACAAACAAACCCACTTACGCGACTTGTCATTCCCGCGCCACACCCTTCCATAGCCTTGGCGAAGGAGGGTCATTCCCGCGCCGCCTATCCACCAGTTTTATAAAGTTAAAAAAATAGAATCAAACTACCCCAAATCTTTGCCGTCATCCCGAGCTATGCGAGGGATCTCTGTTTGAAAAGTAATCGTGGGATCCCTCGCATAGCTCGGGATGACGAAATATCAACAACCAGCACTTCTGTCATCCCCGACTCGATCGGGGATCTTGCTTCTATTTCTGGTATTAATTTTCATACTAAATACTCTATACTTTATACTTATTTTCTGATACAGTATTTCAATGATGAATTTACAAAGATCTCTTGTATTACTTAAACCAGACGCCCTCGAGCGTGGTATTGTCGGGGAAATTATTACCCGATTCGAACGGGTAGGTGCCAAAATGATTGGTATGAAGCTGTTGGTATCCGAAAAAGATACTGCCGGTAAACACTATACCGAAGACCTCGCCCAGCGCCGTGGTGAAAAAGTTCGCGAATTGATGATTTCAATGCTTACCTCGGGTCCCATTCTTGCCATTGCCTTAGAAGGCGTAGAGATGGTGGAAGTGGTTCGCAAAATGATTGGCGCAACCGAGCCAAAATCTGCCGCTCCGGGGACGATTCGCGGAGACTATGCACACGTATCATTTAAATATGCCGACGAGCATGAGATTGGAGTATTCAACTTAATTCATGCGTCTGGTAGTCCTGAAGAAGCAGAAACAGAACTTTCAGTGTGGTTTAAACCAGAAGAATTAGTGAGCCACGACCCAAGCTACACGAAGTTTACACTCAAAAAATAATCCCCCCGCTGTCATTCCCGCGCCGCGCCCTTCCGCTTGTCCCTCCGTAGTTTTAACGAAGGGGGATAGCCTTTGACGAAGGAGGGAAGGCGGGAATCCATGCTTCTACTTTTCCCAAAATTCGCAATTCTTTAATGCTCAATCCGTAATCTCTTTCCGCCTCTGCCAGTTGGCGGATGGCGGATTAACTTACTATTGGCTATCTACTTGTTCAAACGCTTCCACAATCTTGCTCATGTCACCTTCGAGAATTTTTTCTATATTGTGCCATTTTTTGCCGATGCGATGATCGGTAATGCGGTCGTCGGGGAAGTTGTAGGTGCGAATTTTTTCACTGCGATCAGCAGTACCAATTTGTTGATTTCGAATATCGCCAACAGAACCAATAGTTTTTTGATTCTGAAGTTCGAATAGTTTGGCGCGTAACATCTCCATCGCTTTTTCACGATTTGCGTGTTGGGAGCGTTCGGAGCGAGAGGAAATGACGATACCACTAGGTTTATGAGTTAATCGCACCGCGGTTTCTACCTTATTTACGTTTTGCCCACCGGGGCCACCGCCACGCGAAAACGTTACCTCAATATCGGAAGGGCTAATCGTCACAT
>CAZELH010000026.1:0-11801 GCA_964513095.1 uncultured Candidatus Saccharibacteria bacterium | reverse complement strand
TTTACGTGCTCTTGCATAAAATTTTAGTATGTGGTATAAAATATCTGTTGGGAGTGCGCGGTAGGGTGCGCTGGATCGACAACCCTCGGATGTTCTGGTTTTGGAGAATAACCGCTCGCCAGATCATTTTCTACTGTCTCTACCGCGTCTCTCATATGTTCTTTTTCCTTCCTTCTTCACCCCCCACAGGCTTTGTCTTGTGGGGGGATTTTTATTTTGTCATCCCGAGCTTGGCGAGGGATCTCTGTTTGAAAAGTAATCGTGGGATCCCTCGCCAAGCTCGGGATGACGGCAAGGATTACGGTGTGGTGATATGGGGTTTAGCAATAAAATGCATAGATTCCCGCCCTGCCTGCCGACAGGCAAGCTCGGGATGACGCCAAGGATTGGGTGGGGTGGGTGGGTTTGTTTGTAATTTTTTTGTTTTAATTCGCAACTTGTTAATCCGCAATCAGTTAATCAATTATTCGCTGTGCAAATAATTGCACCTTGACTTTGGCGGGTAAAAACATAGTATTATAGAACGGTCTTTGTGTTTCAAAGGCCCATTTATATTCACAAAAACTAGGTCGTACTACGCTGCCATCGGTACCGCGTATGCGCGCATTTGTAAGGCATGTTGGATATCCTCTTACGAATGCGTGGACGCATGCAAGGTGCTTTCGTTACAGCGTATCTTTCTACACATTTATACATATGGCAGAGAAAGAAAAATTTAGTCGTAATAAACCCCACGTAAACGTTGGTACTATTGGCCACGTTGACCATGGGAAGACGACATTGACTGCGGCTATCACTCACGTGCTTGCCATGAAGGGTGGAGAGTTTGCAGCTCGCGAAGAAAAAGTCGAAAACATTGACAATGCTCCGGAAGAAAAAGCACGTGGTATTACCATTGCGCTTCACCACTCCGAGTATGAGTCAGCAAAGCGTCACTATGCGCACATTGATGCTCCTGGTCACGCTGACTACATCAAGAACATGATTACCGGTGCCGCTCAAATGGACGGTGCTATCTTGGTGGTTGCTGCGACTGATGGTCCAATGCCTCAGACCCGTGAGCACATATTGCTCGCTCGTCAGGTTGGTGTGCCTCGCATTATCGTGTTTTTGAACAAGGTTGATATGGTTGATGATCCAGAACTCGTTGATTTGGTTGAATCTGAAATCCGCGAGCTCTTGAGCAAACAGAACTATGATGGTGCAAACGTGCCAGTTATTCGTGGTTCAGGCCTCAAGGCGTTAAATTCAACGTCAGCCGACAGCCCAGATGCAAAGCCAGTTTTGGATTTGATCGAAGCGTTGGATACCTACATCCCAGAACCCGTTCGTGAACTCGACAAGCCGTTCTTGATGCCGGTTGAAGATATCTTCTCAATCGAAGGTCGTGGAACAGTGGTGACCGGTCGTATTGAGCGCGGTCGCATTAAGGTAAACGAAGAAATTGAAATCGTCGGTATCAAAGACACTGCAAAAACAGTAGTTACTGGCATCGAAATGTTCAATAAGCTTTTGGATGACGGACAGGCCGGTGACAACGTTGGTTTGTTGTTGCGTGGCTTGAAGAAAGAAGATGTAGAGCGTGGTCAGGTCTTGGCAAAACCAGGAAGCGTGACTCCTCACACTGAATTCGATGCCGAAGTCTACGTCTTGAACAAAGATGAAGGCGGACGTCACACCCCATTCTTTAAGGGTTATAAACCTCAATTCTATATTCGTACTACGGACGTGACTGGAGAGGTAACCTTGCCAGAAGGGATGGAGATGGTTATGCCTGGCGACACTGTAAAGGTAAAAGTAAAACTTATCGTGCCGGTAGCTTTGGAAGATAAGCAACGTTTTGCTATTCGCGAAGGTGGTCGCACGGTTGGTGCCGGTGTAGTAACTGGTATCATTAAATAGTAGGGTAGTCCCGCCTTTGTTCCGCTTCTTAATTAAGCGGAACTTCGGCGAGACGATGTCAGTAGCTCTTTTTAGGTTTTTATTTATTAAAAACTATGGCTAAGAAAAAAGATGAAGCAATCCAGAAAATCCGTTTGCGTATTCGCTCATTTGACCATAAGTTAATTGATAGCTCTGCTCGGCAGATTATCGAAACTGCGGAACGAAATGATGCGCAAGTGGTTGGTCCGGTTCCGCTTCCAACGGAGATCAAGAAGTATACCGTAAATCGCTCCACCTTTATTGATAAAGATTCTCGCGAACAGTTCGAGATTCGTGTTCACAAACGTATTATCGATATTGTGAATCCAAATCCGAAGATTATTGAGTCTCTTTCGAGCCTCAATTTGCCCGCGGGTGTTGATGTTGAGGTGAAGATGATGTAAAGCGCCTTTGGCGCGATTAAAAAGTTAACGGATTAAGGATTGCGGATTGAAATTCAATCTACAGCATTCAGAATTTGTTAATACAAATAGCATCACAAAGACCGTCGAGTTTATAGCTCGGCGGTTTTTGGTTGGGCGAAATTGTTGAATTTTTTAAAGGTGTTATGTATATATTATCTATCTGTTTTTTGACAGATCATTCACGTCCAAAATTTCGTATTTGAAAAGGAGTAGGATATGACGAAGTCAGAGGTGAAGAAATTTCTTTGCGGTGATCATCGACCAGATGGAAAGGTGCAGGCGATTGACATCGAAACATTGCAATTTAGAAAAGCAGAAGAGGATGAAATCTGTCGATGTAGTCGACAAACTGGCTATGATCCACAAAGTGGCGCTCTCTACTGCGGTGCTATTGGTGAATATATCTCGAATGTTTTTGAAGGTCGCGTTGTAGTGCTTTGTGAGACTCATAAGCCTCCAAAACATCTTATTTCTTAATTTTTTGACCCGTGCTCAATAGGAAAACTATTGAGCATTTTAATAAAAAAACTGATTTCATTATTTCTTCTTTATTCTCCGCAATTATGATGTTTTAGATGGTAATTTGATTGTTTTTTGAGTCCTTTATTCGTTCCATTTATGCATTTTTTGTCGTCTTTAAAAGTCCTATTGTTGCCCCCTTGCAAAGTTCTTTATTTTAGTACACAATATACCCATTCGTCGCAAAAGGCGTATTTTTTATCAGAGCCATGCATTTGTTAGCAAGAAAAATGAAAATGACACAGGTGTGGCAGGGAAAGACTGTTGTCCCTGTTACCATGGTAAAAGCTGAACCAAATACGGTTTCTTTGGTGCGTACCGCCAGCCGTGATGGCTATCAAGCCATTCAATTGCAGCTCGGCAAAAAGACCAAACGGGAGTTTCGCGTCCCAGATTCCTCATCATTCAGTCTCGGAGATTCCGTGGCTGTTTCTGTTTTTAAAGAAGGCGATATGGTGCGAGTTTCTGGCCTTACCAAGGGTCGTGGTTTTCAGGGTGGTGTGAAGCGTCATGGTTTTGGTGGTGGTCCTCAAACTCATGGTCAAAAAAATCGTCTTCGCGCTCCTGGTTCTTTGGGCTCTACCGCTCCTCAGCGTGTTGTCCCTGGACGTAAAATGGCAGGACATATGGGTGTTGAGCGTGTAAGTATTAAAAACTTAACTGTTGTCGCTGTTGATGAAGCGCGTGGCACTATTGCTTTAAAAGGTGCAGTTCCTGGTGCAACCGGTGGACTTCTTGAAATTCGCAAAGTATAAAAAATCCTATGATTACCACTGACGTCTACAATGTAAAAAATGAGAAAGTAGGAACTGTTGATTTGCCTCAGTCTGTTTTTGGTGTTCCGTTTAGCGCGGAATTGGTTAAACAGGTTTTGCAGGCTCAGTTGGCCAATGCTCGTCGTCCATGGGCGCATGCAAAGGATCGTAGTGAGGTTCGTGGCGGAGGAAAGAAGCCGTGGCGTCAAAAGGGCACCGGACGTGCTCGTCATGGTTCAAGCCGTTCCCCAATTTGGATTGGTGGTGGAAAAGCGCATGGTCCAACAAATAAGCGTGATTATAGTCAGAAGGTGAATAAAAAGATGAAACAGAAAGCGCTTTTCAGCGTGCTTTCTAAGAAATTTGCCGAGCATGAAGTTCGTGTCATCGATGAATTGGTTGTTCCAACCGCCAAAACGACTGCTGCCTTTGCAATCCTTTCAACAATTTTGCAACTCCCAAAGCGTGCAAAAAAGATCGATGCGGCGCTTATTGCGAAATCCCAAGACAAAACGGTTACTCGTTCTGCTCGTAATTTGGTAAAGACAAAAATTATGCACCCTCAAGCTCTTGATTTGTATGAGTTGTTGAATCATAAGCATTTGATTATTGATAAAACTGCTATTGATGAGATTGTCGCGCATTACAAGAAATCCGTTGCCGCATAACTTTTACCGCCATGACTAACATTTTTTTAATTAAAAAGCCGATTATCTCTGAAAAATCTACCGACATGACTTCGTTGGGAAAGTATGTGTTTGCGGTCGATAAGGCTTCCAGCAAGAATGAAATTAAAAAGGCGATTCACGCCTTGTATAAGGTTGATGTTGTTTCTGTAAATACTGTTCGTACGCAAAAGCGTTCGAAGTCATTGCGTGGCATCAAAACCAGTGCAAAGGTGTTAAAAAAGGCGATTGTTACATTGAAGAAAGGTCAAACTATTGATCTTACCTAATTACTCCTATGAAGTCCTACTCTCCACATACCCCATCGCGTCGCGCAATGACAACCGTCGATTACCGACGATTGCTCACGAAAGGCGTACGACCAAAAAAATCACTCTTAAAGAATCTTCAGAGTCATTCTGGTCGCAATAGCCAAGGTCGCATTACTGTTCGTCACCAAGGCGGTGGCAATAAAAAGCGATATCGTATGGTTGATTTCTTACAACAGAAATTCGATATGCCTGCGCGCGTTGAAACTATTGAGTACGATCCATATCGCACTGCCTTTATTGCTCTCATTAAGTATCAAGATGGTACGTTTTCATATATTCTTGCGCCACATACCTTGGCCGTGGGAATGACGGTTGTTACTAGCGAAAAAGCTCCGCTTGTTGTAGGTAATCGTATGAAGATGAAGAATATTCCTTTGGGAACTATCGTCCATACTGCTGAAATTGAACCCGGAAAGGGTGGTCAGTTGGGTCGCTCTGCTGGTTCGAGTCTTGAAGTGTTGGCGAATGCCGATGGATACACTGATTTGAAGATGCCTTCGAGCGAAGTACGCCGTGTTTCGTGGGAGGGGTATGCTTCTATTGGTCAGATTTCGAATATTGAGCATAACTTGGTTGTTATCGGTAAAGCCGGACGTTCACGTTGGTTGGGCATCCGTCCAACGGTTCGTGGTAAAGCTATGAATCCGGTGGATCATCCATATGGTGGTGGTGAAGGTAGCCAGCCTCGTGGTACTCGTAAGCCGAAGACCATGTGGGGTAAGGTTACGGGAGGTCGTAAGACCCGTAAGCGCAAGAAGCCATCAGGTCGTATGATTATCAAGCGTCGCAGTAAATAGTTGAATATCACACCTGTTTGCGCTATGCTAGAACTCTGTTAAAAACAAATTTATTTTCCCCATCATTTATTTAATTCTATGAGTCGTTCACTCAAAAAAGGTCCATACGTTGCTCCTCGCTTACTTGAAAAGTTGGCGAAGATTAAGGCCTCTGATAACACGGTTATAAAGACGTGGGCACGTTCATGTGAGATTTCTCCAGAAATGGTGGGGTATGTGTTTGGTGTTCATAACGGCCGTGATTTTATTGAAGTTCGCGTGAGCGAAGAAATGGTTGGACATCGATTGGGCGAGTTTTCACCAACGCGTAAATTTATCCGTCATGGCGGTAAGATGCAGAAAGAAATTGATAAAGGTGCTGCTCCTGCGCCAGCTAAAAAATAATATCTTTATATGAAGTACGCACAAGCAACAATTCGATACACTCGTTCAACCCCACGCAAAATGCGTTTGGTGGCTGATTTGATTCGAGGACTTTCTGTGTCCGATGCGTATGCTCAGCTTTCCATAATTTCTCGTCGCGCAACTACTCCGCTTGCGAAGCTTTTGAGTTCTGCTGTTGCTAATGCAAAAAATATGAACATGGATTCTTCTAAGTTGTATGTTTCATATATTGCTGTTGATCAGGGTCCTATGTTGAAGCGATTTTTGCCTCGTGCACGAGGAAGCGCCAGTCCTCTTCAGAAAAAAATGAGTCACACCACTATCCGATTAGCTGAAAAAGAAGGTGTGGTTAATAAATTTACTATTACTCCAAAACCAAAAAAGCAACCTAAGACTGGTGGCGTAATTGCACCAAAGGCAGAAAATGCAACTCCTGCGACACCCAAGAAAGAAGAAAAGGGAATTTTGAAGCGAATTCTTGGTCGAGGGGGTGAAGCGAAGCCTGATGTAAAAAAAGGTCGCGCAAAGGGAAATCGGGGGAGTGAAGGTTAATTGTTGGCATTTCTTCCGCTTTATGTAACAATACGAGCTATTACTTATTAGACTATGGGACAAAAAACTAATCCATTATCATTCCGAACCGGTATCACGAGAAATTGGGCTTCTCGCTGGTTTTTGGCGGACAAACGAAGCAAGAACACTTCTATTTTAAAGAGCTTCAAGACGTTTTTGGAGGAAGATGAGGTTATTCGAACTGTGGTGAATGAAAAAGTTGGTCAAGCGGGTATTGCATCAATAGAAATTGATCGCACTTCGAATCTTCTCAAGGTTACTATTCGCGCCGCTCGTCCCGGCTTTATTATTGGTCGTGGAGGAAAGGGTATTGAAGATTTGACTCATGATATTGAAAAAGCATTATCGAAACTTCGCAAAAATCCAGTAAAAGGATTGAGTGTGAATATTGAAGAATTAAAGCGTTCAGAGGTTTCTGCTGCTCATCTTGCACAACAGCTTGCTTGGGATGTTGAGAAGCGTGTTCCGTTTCGTCAGTTGCTTCGCAAAAATATTGAACAACTCTCACAGAACAAAGAAGTGAAAGGTGCTAAAATCCTTTTCTCGGGTCGTTTGGATGGAGCCGAAATTGCTCGCCGTGAATGGAAGGCGACTGGTTCATTGCCACTTCAAACTTTGCGCGCGAATGTTGATTATGCTCAAGGCACTGCATTTACTACTTACGGTACTGTTGGTATTCAGGTGTGGATATATAAAGGCGAAGTTTTTGAAAAGGATTCTTCTAAGAAAGAAGATTTTAATTCTAATACGTCCAATTCATAATCTTTTACTCCTATGCTTGCTCCAAAAAAAGTTAAACATCGAAAATGGCACAAGGGTCGTTCCCGTGGACGAATGGTTGAAACTCGTGGTCTTACCTTGAATTATGGTGATTTTGGATTGAAAGCGTTATCCGCTTCATGGCTTGATGCTCGTCAGATCGAGGCAGCCCGAAAAGCAATTACCAATTCAGTAAAACGTGAAGGCCGACTTTTTATTCGAGTATTTCCTGATAAACCAGTTACCAAGCGTCCTCCAGAAACCACTTTGGGTGGTGGAAAGGGTGCGGTTGATCATTACGTTTTTCCAGTCAAACCGGGTCGAATTATTTTTGAAATGGACGGTGTATCAAAAGAAAAGGCATTCGCTGCTTTGCGTCTTGCTGGATACAAGTTGCCATTCAAGACAACAATCGTTACTAAAACGCGTTAATTTTTATTTTATCGTATGAAAAAACAACAAGTACAAGAATTAAAAAATAACAGCGTTGCGCAACTCCATGTGCTCATTGCTGATCGTCGCAAGAAACTTCATCAGCTTTCGCTTGACTTTTCGGCTGGAAAAGTCAAGAATGTCAGGACAATTCACGAGCTAAAGAAAGAAATAGCCCGTGCTCTTACTTTTATCAACCAAAGTCGTACCACCTCTCACGAATAATTTTTGCTATGAAACAAAACGCACCTACAATGCAGCGAAAACTCGAAGGAGTGGTAGTATCGGATAAAATGAACAAAACCCGAGTGGTTTCTGTTACTCGATTAAAAAAACATCCGAAGTATGTAAAGTACTATAAGGTTACCACTAAGTTTAAAGCCCATGACGAGGGAAATATTTATCATGTTGGTGATGTTGTTACTATGGAACAATCACGACCCTTGTCTCGCGAAAAGCGATGGGTAATTATCTCAAAGAAATAAGCATATGATACAAGAACGATCCATCTTAAAAGTAGCAGATAACAGCGGTGCCAAGACCGTTCGTTGTTTTCGAGTGCTTAAAGGCACCCGTCATCGATATGCTGAAATTGGCGATGTGATTGTGGTATCAGTCCAAGTCGCTGAACCTCGCAAGAACGTAAAAAAGAAAGATGTAGTGAAGGCGGTTGTTGTCCGTCAACGAAAGGCTACCCGTCGCGATGATGGGTCGTATGTTCGATTTGATGAAAATGCTGTTGTATTGATTGATGCAAAAAATGAACCGGTCGCGACTCGTGTCTTTGGTCCGATGCCACGAGAGTTAAAGGCGTTAGGATATGAAAAACTCATGACCTTGGCCGAAGAAATCGTATAACTTTTAGACTACTCCTATGACTATTAAAAAAGGCGACACCGTAAAAATTACTACAGGGAAAGACGCAGGTAAAACCGGCGCTGTTTTGAAGGTTTTTGTGAGCGATCAAAAAGCGACCGTCGAAGGTATTAATATGATGAAAAAGCGTGTTCGTCCTACTCGTCAGGGTCAAAAAGGAGAAACTGTGCTTATTCCTCGTCCTGTACGGGTTTCCAATGTGATGTTGGTGTGTGCTTCTTGTAAGACACCGTCTCGCACGGGCTACCGATTCGAGGGCGAAACAAAGGTTCGATTTTGTAAACGATGTAAAGCCAACACATAATTACTCCCATGCAATCTAAGAAAATCGTTACGAATATTGAGCAAAAGAATGGCCGTGCTTTTATTGAGAAAGTGGTTGTGTCGGCTGGTGTTGGTCGCGCGAGCCAGATCCCTAATTTTGAGGAAAAATTATTGCCTCAAATTATGTCAGATATTGCTTCCATTACTGGCCAGCATCCTCGTATTTCTCGTGCCAAAAAGTCTATTGCTGGTTTTAAGATTCGCGAGGGACAAATCGTTGGTGTCTCCGTGACTCTTCGAAAAGCGAAAGCAGTTGATTTTTTCAAGCGTTTGATTACAATTGTATTGCCTCGCGTTCGAGACTTTGCAGGTATTTCTGCGACCTCAGTAGACGCACATGGTGTTTTGAACATCGGTTTGAAGGAACAATATGTGTTTGCTGAATTAAGTCCTGAGCATTCACTTCATTCATTTTCTTTAGGTATTGCCATTGTTCCAAAACAGAAGAAGAATGTTGAAAAATCGGTCGAGATGTACCGCGAGTTCGGGGTTCCTTTTAAGAAAAAATAACATTTTATTATGGCAAAACAATCCGTAATTGCGCGAGCAAAAAAAACACCAAAGTTTAGCAGTCGAACCGTTCGTCGTTGTTTTCGATGTGGTCGACGGCATGGTTATATGCGTGTGTTTGGATTGTGTCGTATTTGTTTCCGCGAGATGGCAACCAATGGGTTTATTCCGGGGGTAAAAAAATCTTCATGGTAAATTATTTATTTATATGTACTGGGACATTTTAGCAAAAATTAAAAATGCGGCGCTCGCGAAGAAAGATTCGTTGATTGTGCCTTTTTCAAAAAACGACTTTGAAGTTGCCAAAATTTTGGTTGCCGAAGGTTTTTTGAAAGATGCTCAAAAGCGAGTTTTTGGACGTAAATCGTTTATTGAATTGAAGATGGTGTATGCCGATGGCGTGAGCGCGTTTTCTGATTTCAAATTAATGAGCAAACCAAGCCGTCATTTATATTATGGATATAAAGAATTAAAAGTAGTGCGTCAAAATTACGGCGTTGGTGTTGTTTCTACTCCAGCTGGTATCATGAGCACGAAACAGGCTCGTAAATCAAAAGTCGGAGGTGAATATTTATTTGAAGTTTGGTAATATAACACTCCCATGTCACGACTTGCAAAAAAACCAATAGTTCTTACTTCAGGCATTACTCTTACTCAAACAGAGCAGGTTTTGACTATTAAGGGTACTCGAGGTGAGTTGTCTGTACCTCTTTTGCCCGGAGTTGCCATTACCAATGAAAATGGGCAGGTTACAGTAACTGCTACCTCTGATCGTCGTGAATTTCGTCCGAACGTCGGAACGGTATGGTCTTTGATTCGCAATGCTGTTATTGGTGTGAGTGAAGGTTTTTCAAAAAACCTTGAAATTCAAGGAGTTGGTTTTCGTGGAGCTATGGAAGGAAAGACTCTCGTCCTTTCTTTGGGGTACGTGAATCCAGTTCGCGTCGAGCCACTTGCAGGAGTGACTATTGAGGTTGAAAAAAATATTATTAAAGTTTCTGGTAATAACAAAGATTTAGTAGGACTTACTGCCGCTAAGATTCGCGCATTAAAGAAGCCTGAACCATATAAGGGCAAAGGTATTCGCTATGTTGGCGAAGTTGTGAAGATAAAGGCCGGTAAAAAAGCCGCAACCGCGTAGTACATAAAATTATATGATACAAAAGAAGAAAAATAATATTAGATTTCGTCGAAGCAATCGTGTCCGCGCGCGCATTGTTGGTTCGGCTACTCGACCACGACTCAGTGTATTTCGTAGTAATAAACATATGTTGGTTCAGTTGATTGATGATGCAAAAGGTGTGACTATTGCTTCTGTTCACTCAAAAAAGATTGCTACTGGCAAAACAAAGAGCGATAAGGCTGCTGGTGTTGGTGTCGCTATTGCTTCTGCTGCGAAGGCGGTTGGTGTTACTACTGCGGTCTTTGATCGTCGAGGGTATAAATACCATGGTCGAGTAAAATCAGTCGCTGAAGAAGCTCGAAAGGCCGGCTTGGTGATATAACCCCTATAATTTTATGCAACAAAGAGATTTTAAAAAAAGAGAGTATCAAAAAAGAGAACCTTCAAGTTTGAAAGAAAAGGTTCTTGATTTACGACGTGTAACACGCGTGGTTGCTGGTGGAAAACGTTTTAAATTCCGCGCAACTGTTGTTGTTGGCGATGAAAAGGGAAAAATTGGTATTGGATTGGGTAAAGGGGTTGATGTTGCTCAAGCCGTTGGAAAGGCAAAGTTGAAAGCAACTCGAAACATGATGACCGTTGATTTGAAGGATGGTCACACTATCGCTCATGAAGTCTATGCGAAATACTCTGCTGCAAAAGTTTTGATTAAACCCGCTGCTTTGGGTCATGGACTTCGTGCCGGTGGCGCTGTTCGTTCCGTGTTGGCTTTGGCTGGTGTGCGCGATGCTACAAGCAAGTGCTTGGGTCGAACTCCAAATAAATTAACAAACGCATGGGCAACGATTGAAGCATTGAAAATGCTCAAACCTGTTCGTCGACCAATGGCAAAAAAAATTGATCCGGTCGTTCCCGCATAGCGCTTCTTTCTTATTTTACGATTATGAAACTTCATCAATTACCAAAAAGCACTCATCAAAAAACCGCCCAACGGGTTGGTCGTGGTGGTAAGCGTGGTACCACTTCCGGTCGTGGACAAAAGGGTCAAAAGTCACGTTCTGGTCATCGTATTCGCCCAGCTCAGCGCGATGTATTGCTCCGTATCCCGAAGCATCGTGGTTTTCGTAATAAGCCACTTACCAATAACCCTGTGTTTGAGTTGAATGTTAATACCCTTATGACAAAAGCCAAACCATTGGCCGAAGGAAAGAAAGCGTTGGCAATTGATGCCACGGTTCTTAAGCAGTTAGGCATTATCCCTTTGGGATACAAAGGCGGGGTAAAGGTGATCGGTACCGCGAAAGAATCCCTTGCCTTAGAGCTCCATGGCATTAAAGTGTCTGCTTCTGTTCGCTCTGCGATTGAAAAGGCGGGAGGATCAATATCTTAAAACCTAGACCTGCC
>CAZELH010000025.1:7665-12189 GCA_964513095.1 uncultured Candidatus Saccharibacteria bacterium | reverse complement strand
AATGTGTTCCTCGGGCTTTTTTATAAGGAATTGTAATTTGTGTGTGATTGGAGTATAAAAAGAGGTAGTGTGACTGTGGCATATTTTTCAAATGTTGAGGTACACGACCTCTTCCTCTTGGGATGGAAGAAAATGCCACAGTTTTTTTAACCTTGAAAATTACATAAAGGAGTTTGTATGTATAGACTTTATTCAAAAAATGATGATTTAGAACACGTTGATCAAGGCGCATTGATTGACTATATTGCTAATTACTTTAAACATTTCGGCACTTTAATTTTTGGAAAAGGCGCACCTGATGTGATTCTTGATGATGGCTATTCGAGAAACCAAAATCATTTGCCATTGTCATGTGAATATATGAAGAATAAAAAAAGCTTCGTAATCTATGAAAAAAACCTCAACATGAGCTTGGCGCGTTTGAATCAATTAAATGTGCCAAAAGAGTCAAAAATCAGAATATATATCTTAATGCTTTTTGCCATTATCCGCGCAGAAGTGCAAAAAGAATATGGCATGAGGGGCGGTCAGATGTTCACTATTTACAACAGAGTAGTGGGCGATTTATATAAGTATTGTCCAGATGCTGAAAGATTGACGAATGCGTTGGGAGAAAATGAGTGCAGTCCAGCTGAGCAGGATCAACAAATCATCGCAGCATTTTGTACTGAGTTGTCTTACCGAACACCTGATGACAGCGAGGAAATTCTCGACGAGTGCATTAAAAAGCTTTTGGTATGCAATAGCCAAACTTTTGCCGATGATCCAAATTTTATTGCGGAGATTTTTAATAAAATTGGCGAATCATCCAGTGAATTTATTTCATGACACTCCCTTTATGGAATACGCAAAAGACGCGGATATTATTATCCACGTCTTTTTTATTTTTTAAGCCCGTCGCTCTAGAGATGCTGAAAGGGTTTCGGGATCGGCGAATTCTACTTCGCCACCGGTTGGTAATCCTCGCCCTAATCGACTTATTTTTTTTGCATACCCTGTTAGTTCTTTTTTTACAATGCTAGCATGCACATCACCGGCAACCGAAGGGGAAAATCCGATAATAATTTCTTCCAATGCCCCAAAAAAATCAGCAGAAATTCTTTTTTTAAAAGCCGTAATGCGTTCTTGTTGCCATGGGGCAAGAGTGCCGGTTTTGCCGATGGTACCCAATACAAAGTAGGCGCCCTTGTACACGCCCGCTTCTTCAAGTGAAAGGAGATCGGTTTCTTTTTCAACGACAAGGATGATAGCGTGATTGCGAGTGGGGTCAGCACAGGTGCTACAGAGCGCATCTTCGCGATCGCAAATAAAAAAACAGCGTTGACACAAACTCAATCGAGACAGTTCAGAGATATCGCGTGCAAGTTGTTGGCCATAGGTTCGTCCTGCGCCACTCAAATAAAACGCCAGTCGCGTTGCTTGGCGAGGCCCTAACGCAGGGAGTTGTCGCAAACTTTCTATTACATTTTTTAATTGCGGAGGAATTTTCATAAAAATAATTATACGCCACCGACATCATCAAAAAGGTCGATATTGCTGGCACTGTGAGCATGTTCGTCGCTACCGGTAAATTCGTGTTTCACATCCTGTTCTTTGAAGCTGGCGCGTTCGGCATCAAAGACAAGTTGTATGCGTCCAAGGGGACCGTTGCGGTGTTTGGCAATAATAACTTCCGCGCTGTTTCGTTCTGCTTCGGATAGGTCATTGCGGGCGCGATCCTTGCGGGAAATAAAGAGCACAACGTCGGCATCTTGTTCGATACTGCCTGATTCGCGAAGGTCGTGAAGTTTTGGTTCTTTGTCATCGCGCTGGTCAACGGCGCGGGAGAGCTGGGAAAGGGCGACGATTGGTACATTGAGTTCGCGACCCAGTGTTTTGAGTCCACGCGAAATTTCAGTGATCTGATGCACCATGTTATCAGAATTTCGACGAGGCATAATGAGCTGTAAATAATCGATAACCAACATATCAAGCCCTTTTTCTATCTGAAGACGTCGTGCCATTGCGCGCATCTGCATGATATTCGGCGAAGCGGTATCATCGATAAAAAGATCGCTATGACTTAATTTTTCAAAGCTATTTTGAATCATCGCAAATTCGGTGTCATCAATGCGGTGGCCCGTGCGCAATTTCCATAAGGGTACGTTTGATTCCGCGGATATGATACGATCGATAACTTGTTCGCGCGACATTTCAAGTGAGAAGATTCCTACTTTTGCCCCGTGTCGTACCGCCGAGTTGCGCGCGATATCAAGTGCCAACGATGTTTTACCAAGAGAAGGTCGCGCGCCAATAATCACCAGATCAGATCGCTGGAGACCAGACAGTAAATTATCCATCTGCCGAAAACCGGTCGGAATGCCACGAATAGCACCTTTGTTGTCTTGGAGTCGTTCAATGCGTTCAAACGCGCCTTTGAGTTCATCTTTGACCGCAATAAAGTTTTTCGGGAGTGATTTTTGAGAAATAGAGAGAATTTTTTGCTCAACTGCGTCAAGCATATCTTCCATCTCGGCCGCGGGAGCAAACGCGCTTTCGGCAATTTCTGCTGAAGCACGAATAAGATCTCGCATTACTTTTTTCTCCTTTACGATTTTGGCAAAGTGGGCAATGTGGCTGGCGGTGGCAATAGCATCAGTGAGTTGCGCCAAGTAGCTTGATCCACCCACGCTTTGTAACTTCCCATGCTCTTTCAGGTGGTTGGTAAGGGTGGCGACGTCTATTGGTTGGTTTTTGCTATACAAGTCGGTAATAGCGGTAAATATCTGTTCATGAGCAGGCATGTAGAAGTCGCTCGCTTCAAGGATATCGGCAACTCGAAAAATGGCGTTTTTATCGATTAAAATACCTCCCAAAACACTTCGCTCCGCCTCCACGTTTTGTGGGGGGAGTCGTTGCGCGGATCCGGTTGTTGATTTTGTTTTTTCCGCCATAGGAGGTGTGTTGTGGGATCGAAGATTACTCTCTATTGTATAAAAATAGAGAAGCAAAAGGTACTTGACGTGAATGTGAAAAATGGGATGCGGTTATGACTTAAAAATCAATCTGAGAACCAGTAGAAGTATCTTTCAAGGTTGCGCCAAATGGTTTCAGTAGTTCTTCAATTTCAGTTCGTAGAGCATCCGCCTCTGCGAATTTTTTTTGACCACGCAATGCTTCCCGTTGCGCGATCAGTGTTTGTATTTTTTTCTGGATATCTTGCGGAAGAGAAGTTTTTGCGTGGAGTGGATGATCAATGCCAATAGATAATACTGTTTCGCACATAGCAAGCAGTGAAAGAACGTCCGAAGCAGGGATGTCTGACTTTACAACCTCCCACACTTCAGCCAATGCTTCGGCGGTATTTACGTTGTTTTGCAGCGCATCTGAAAAACCAGTCTGTGGAGGAATTGCGGAATTATTTTTTTCATCCGATGGAGTCACGCTTGATTCCGCGTCACTTTTTAAGAATTTTTGATATTTCTGTCGTAAATTATGTAACGCTGTTTGCGCCGCTTCGAGCGCCTCCCATGTAAAATTCACTTTGTTTTGGTAGTGAGTGGTAAGGAGGAGGTATCGAAGTGCCAACGGATCAAATCCTTTTGCAATAATATCGCTTAAGGTATAAAAATTATTTGCCGATTTTGACATTTTTTTATTATCAACGAGCAAATGTTCGCTGTGGCACCATGTTTTTACAAAGGGATTATAAATAGGCTGGGCTTGGGCGATTTCATTGGTGTGATGGGGGAATATGAGATCTACGCCACCGGTGTGAATGTCAGTCGGTTCGCCACCAAACAGTTCGTGGTTGATTACTGAGCACTCAATATGCCATCCGGGACGGCCCTTTTTTAGCCCCGCAACCTCCCAGTAGATATTGCCTTCAGTGACTGGATCGTGCGCTTTCCAAAGCGCAAAGTCACTTAAAGAATCTTTGTCATATTCATCATTGGCAACGCGTGCTCCAATTTTTTTTCCTTCCAAAAATTTTTCGCCAACCAAGGTGCCGTAATCATGAAAATCGGTATTGTATTTTTCAATATTGAAATATACATCGCCTTGCTCAGTTTCATACGCATACCCCTTTTCTATCAGAGACAGAATAAAAGCGCCCATCTGACTCACTTTTTCGCTAATAGGAACAAATTCAATGCCGGTAATATCTACTCCAATGGCAGTAAGATCTTTTTTAAATAGTTCGGTGTATTCATTTGTATATTCGGCAAGTTGCTGAACGGTGGCAGTCTCTCCAAAACGCGCCACGGCTCCGGCGATTGTCTTATCGTCAATATCGGTTAAATTCATCACCCAGCGCACATCCGCACCCATAAATCGCAATGTCCGCACTAACGTGTCGGCAAAGACAAAACTTCGTAAATTGCCAATGTGAGCAGGGGCGTAGACCGTTGGCCCACAACTATACACGCGAATAGTCTTGTTCGGTTCAATAGCGATATCTTCAATTTTTTTAGTAAGCGTATTATAGAGTTGCATTAGCTCTAATCGTACCGGTTTTTAGCCCGCCTTTAAATACCATTGACA
>CAZELH010000025.1:1668-7565 GCA_964513095.1 uncultured Candidatus Saccharibacteria bacterium | reverse complement strand
AACCCGTTAATCCATTAACTCGCTAACACATTAACTGTACTTGGCATTATAGCCACTTCTTAATCTTGAAAATCACAAACATAACAAGAAGCGCTCCCGCCATCGTGCCGGTAATAATCCAAAAATCGTAGGGGATACCCACAATTGGTCGAGTCGTGGTAGGAATACTGAGGACGGCCGCTACGAGCGTAAGGGGGAAGGTGCTAAAAGCTAATATCGTAAACGTTTTCATGACACCCGATACTCGAGCATTCAGGAGTTGCATATTCGTCTGTTCGAAATCAATAATTGCCGCGCGATAGTCTTCGAGTTGATTGGTGATTTTTATATGATCGCCAATGAGATCATTAATATAAGGAGCGGCTTTTTCTCCCCAAAACTCTTTGCCAACGTCTAAAAACGAGTTAAAGAGCGGAGCCTGCGATCGAAAAATGATGCGATACTCTGAAGTGTCGCGTTTCAAATAGGATATTTTTTTTAATACTTCTTGTTCGTGCCCAGCAAACAGTTCGGCAGATACCTCATCTACTTTTTGACCAATATGGAGAAGTTGCCTGTGGCTAAACTCTAAAATCGATTGAATAATATGATAGGCGAGCTGAAAGGAGCTGGAAAACGCCTCATCGCGATCCGATCCCTGCTCGGTTAAATGATTTTTTAAGTCTTCTAAAAAGGGGAGATGCTCATACCGAATGGTAACTACTTCGTTTTTCGTAATAATAAAATCTATCTCGGTCCGTTGAGTAACTTTTTCCGTTGGATTATAAATTCCAAATTGATGCACTAAAAAAAGATATCCATCGTAGCGCTCCACTTTGGTGCGAACTGATGGTTCTTCTAATTCTTTCAGTACAATAGGATGAACTTTTATTTTTTCACGCAAATACCCCAAATCTTCTGAAGATATTTTTACAATATCAGTCCATCGTACATGTTTTGTTTTTGTCTTCATGCCAATACTGTAAGTATATCAAAATAAAAAAATCTTCCGAACAAAAAATGTTCGGAAGAGTGTTGTTGTGTGAAGAAATAACATTTACACAAGCACTGAGCGTGATATGTGAAAATATTTCGAAAAAAACGAATCAATAATTGATTCGAGATTTTGTGCGGAGTGGTATTTGCCAATCACAATGTTTGGGTTTGAATGCAGAAAAGGGGGTAATTGTTTTTCTGCGTCTGTGTGATGGAGATACAAGATTGGTTTTCCAAGGTACTGCATCGTGCCAACTTTCCATCCAATCGCGGTGTTTTCGAGAGTTGCACGCTACACGATTTATGATTTCCACTATTAGCACTCTTGACATGAGATTGCTAAAGATTAAAATATAAAGCGTATGACCTCATTCAATCAAAATGAACTTGACTCACGGAGCCGTACGATTTTGAATGCGGCATTGGAGGCGTACATCAAAACGGGTGAGCCAGTCAGTTCGTCATGGCTTTTTGACCATTATAATTTTGGCATAAAACCAGCGATGATTAGGCATGAGCTCAATTACCTCGAAGAGGAGGGGTATTTAATTCAACCACATCACTCTTCGGGGAGGGTTCCAACAAATAAAGCGTACGAGTTGTACGTAAGGAATTTATTGGAATCAGATCAGCGTCCGAAAGTTCCCGTGACAAAAAGCAATATTAAAACAGTTGATCATTTTAAAGCACGTGCATGGGATTTATTGGTTGAGCATATGTCGGACGAGCTCAAGGCATTGAGCGTGGTATGGGATGATCAGCAAAGACAATTATATGCCGACGGATTACACAATGTTGTTGCGCATCTGGCGGTGCCGGATGTCGATGAAATTGTGAAGATTATTTATGATTTTGAACAATTAGAAAAACATATGCGTGCCGTATCTCGAGATGCTCCCGCAACCGATCTGTCGGTGTTTGTGGGAAAAGAGAATCCAGTTATTGGCAGTGAAGCGGTGTCGGCAGTTGTAGCAAGTTATGAAATGGCAGACGGTGGCTCTATCTATATATGCACCGTTGGTCCAAAACGAATGAATTATGGAAAGGTGATTGGACTCCTACAAAGCTTACGGTCGCATGAATCAGAGTAAACATTTTTATCTAAAATAGTATGGACGAACAACAAAACACACAATCAGATGATCAGATTATAGAAAGTAATCCCAACGAGCATGGTGGTAGCGTTGAAGAAACGAACGATCAAAAAGCGCAAGAATATTTGTTGGGATGGCAGAGAGCAAAAGCCGATTTCGCCAATTATAAAAAAGAAGAAGCGATGCGGATGCAAGAATTTGCGCAATATGCCGCAGTCGATATCATCAGGGATATCATTACAGTGCTCGATAGTTTCCATCTTGCCATCATGACAGCTGAAAAAAACGGCGAAGTCGAAAAGGGAATCTATCTGATAAAAGGACAGCTTGAAGACGTGTTGCGAAAACGAGGAGTGGAGATGATACCAATACGCGCAGGCGATGGATATGATCCGGCAGTCGCAGAAACCATTGGTGAAGTAGAGGCAGACGGAATTACTTCCGGATGCGTAGTGGATGTGATAGAAAACGGCTACCGTCTCCATGGAAAAGTAATTCGACCAGCGCGGGTGCGCATTGCAAAATAAATTTCGTAAAAAATATACTAACATACACATATGAGTAAAATAATTGGAATAGATTTGGGAACAACAAATTCAGCCGTCGCCATTACCCAAAGTGGCGAACCACGTGTGCTTGAAAATGCGGAAGGAAATCGCACCACGCCATCTATTGTTGCCGTATCAAAAGCCGGCGAGCGATTGGTGGGGTTGCTTGCAAAACGTCAATCGGTTACAAATCCAAAAAACACTATTTTTTCGGTAAAGCGATTGATCGGAAGAAAATTTTCCGACAAAGACGTGCAACGGGACAAAGCATGGTTGCCGTATGATATTCGCGAAGCCAGTAATGGCGGTATTGAGGTAAAAATGGGAGAAGAGTGGTACAACCCAGAGCAGATCAGTGCAATGGTCTTGGCGAAATTAAAGGCCGACGCTGAAGCAAAACTTGGTGAAAAAGTAACGGAAGCTGTTATTACCGTTCCCGCGTATTTCGATGACTCACAGCGTCAGGCAACAAAAAATGCCGGTGAAATTGCGGGATTAACCGTTCGACGTATCATTAACGAACCAACTGCCGCCGCGCTTGCGTATGGATTAAATAAGCAAAAAAACGAAAAAATCGTCGTGTACGATTTTGGTGGTGGAACATTCGATATTTCTGTGCTTGAAATCGCCGATGATACCGTTGAAGTAAAAGCGACCGGTGGTGATACACATTTGGGTGGTGACGATGTGGATAATAAGATTTTTGAATTTTTAGCCGCTGAATATAAGAAGCAGGAAGGGATTGATATCTCAAAGGATCCACTCGCTCAGCAACGCTTGAAAGAGGCGGCAGAACGCGCTAAGCACGAACTCTCAACCGCGTTCGAGACAGAAATAAACTTGCCATATATTTCGTCGGATGCCTCTGGTCCAAAGCATTTGTTGATGAAATTGTCGCGGGCAAAATTAGAAGAGTTGATCCACGATTTAATCGAGCATTCGATTAAGCTAACGATTGAAACAGTCACGAAGCCTGCTCCACAAGGTGCCGGATTTAAAATTGAAGACATTAACGAAGTAGTATTGGTTGGTGGTCAAACCCGTATGCCCGCCATTATCGAGGCAGTAAAAAAGGTGTTTGGCAAAGAACCACACAAGGGTATTAATCCCGACGAAGTAGTAGCAATTGGCGCATCAGTGCAGGGAGGTATCTTGCAGGGTGATGTGAAAGATATTTTATTGCTTGATGTTACTCCGCTCACGCTAAGCATTGAAACATTGGGTGGCGTTGCGACACCGATGATTCCTAAAAATACCACCATCCCAACCTCAAAATCGCAGATATTTTCAACCGCTGCCGATAATCAAACATCAGTAGAAGTGCACATCACCCAAGGTGAACGACCATTGGCCTCAGACAACAAGACGCTTGGTCGCTTTATCCTCGATGGCATTCCGCCATCTCCACGAGGTGTGCCACAAGTTGAAGTTGCGTTCGATATTGACGCGAATGGCATCTTGAATGTATCTGCAAAAGATAAGGCATCGGGAAAAACACAGTCGGTGCGCATTGAAGCCTCAACGAGTTTGTCAAAAGAAGAAATTGAAAAATTAAAAAAAGAAGCTGCTGATCACGCCGCCGAAGACGCCGCACGTCGAGATTTGATTGAGGTAAAAAATACCGCGGAAACAACCGTGTATATGGCAGAAAAATCTTTGAAAGATGCCGGAGAAAAAATCGATGCATCAATTCGCACGAGTGTGCAAGAAAAAATCGATGCGGTAAAGGCGGTAAAAGATGGGGAAGATATGACGGCGATAAAAAGCGCATTGGAGTCATTAACAGCGGAGATACAAAAAATTGGTCAAGCAATGTATAATCAAAGTAATTCCAATGCCACCAACGAACAACCAAGTGGGGAGCAGCAACCTGAATCTGGCGAACCAAAAGCCGAAGGAGGAAGCACCGAGTCAACATAAATCCTTTGGCATGTATAAAGCCGTTATTACATCGGTGATAACGGCGGTGGCGGCGCTGGCAGTGTCGTACTTTGTTTCACCATTTTTTACGCACCCACTTCGATTATGGTTTTTAGCAACAGCCCTACTGATATTTTTAATTTCCTTTTGTATAGAAATTTCCACAATGAGAAAAACAAAGGAAATAGTACTGTACTGTTTGGGGTACGCAATACTCGTGAATAGCGCGTATTGGCAGACGGATATAAAAGTCATAAGTCTATCGGTGCTAGCATCGTTCCTTGGATTATTATTTGGCGCGATTGCGGGACAAAAATACGCGGAAAACAGCATTCGAGTGCGATTTGCGCCGTTTTCTCGCAGGATCATTTCTCAAATGCTTACAGGATTAGTCGTGTCGTTTGTATTAGTAAGTATTCCAACAGTTGATACGACCACTCCCTTTATCTCACAGGAGCAATTTACTAAAGTGTTGTCTGGATCTTCGGTATTCTTCTCTTGGTTTGGTCACGCGCAAAGTGTTGATGATTTTCTGGCAAGTAAGTTTCAGTATTTGGTAAAAGCGCAATTGTCTGCCAATCCGAAGTTTCAAATATTGCCGGATTCGGTAAAGGATCAGTTGGTGCAAAAGGCGCTTGAGCAGTCACTGAAAAGCCAAGGAGAAACAGAGATAACCCCTGCGGCATTCCAGCGAGTCTTTGCAAAAACGCTGTACACTTTTATTGTTGCAACACTTACACGATGGAAGGAAAGTTTCGGAGAGGTATTTCCGTTATTTTGGGGAGTCCTCATATTCCTCATTATTCGAAGCACATTGTGGATTTATCAGTTAGCAGTCGGAGTGATATCGTTTGCGTTATTTGAACTGCTTCTTGCGTTTGGATTTGTAAAAATTGGAACAACCTCGGTCACGAAAGAAATAGTTGAGTTTTAACACACAAGTCGGTATTATGCTTCCACACCAATGAAAGACTATTATAAAATTTTAGGAGTTCAAAAAGGCGCTACGGACGAAGATATTAAAAAGGCGTACCGTAAATTAGCGCACCAGCATCACCCCGATAAGCCAACCGGAGATGAAGCGAAATTTAAAGAAATAAACGAGGCCTATCAAGTGCTTTCAGATAAAAATAAGCGCAAAAATTATGACCAGTTTGGTAATCCTGATGGATTTGGAGGTGGCGCCGGCGCGGGATTTGATCCAAGCCAAGGCGGGTTTTCGTGGAATGTCGGTTTTGACCCATCTCAATTTTCGGGAATGGGTGACTTTGGTGACTTGCGAGATATTTTCGATACATTTTTTGAAGGAATGGGTGGCGGCGGTCGAAGCCAGCGTCGCACGTATAACCGTGGTTCCGAT
>CAZELH010000025.1:0-1568 GCA_964513095.1 uncultured Candidatus Saccharibacteria bacterium | reverse complement strand
GACGTGTTGCTTGAAAAAGAAGTACAAATTAAAAACGTAAATGGAAAGGAAGTGAAATTCCACATCCCAGAAAATCACGATCTCAAAGAGCCATACCGTGTTAAGCACGAAGGAATGCCACACTTTGGCCGATCCGGTCATGGTGATTTGCTAGTTGATTTCTCAATCACCACGCCAAAAAAATTATCTGCAAAGCAGAAGAAGCAATTAGAGGATTTGGATATTTAAGAGTTGATATGTATTAAATTTAGAGAAAGGAAGATTAAGGTCTGGTGTAGGTTTTGTATTGTTTAAATTAAAGAAAATTATTTAGGCCAATTAATTTTTTATAGCAGAGTTTATGTACATACCTTGGAATATTATCTTTTCTTGCCAAAAAGGAACGCGTGCCAACGCTCAAGCAGTTTATAACGAGCTTATGCACGCCGCTTTAATGTATCGTTATGGAAAAACTGGACTTGCAGCAGTGCCCGTGGACGATAAGTCTCTCACCGAGTCCATATTCAACTTGACGGATCATGACAAAATTACGACGCGCTTTGAAGGGGTGAAGAGACACATAACAGGGAAAGACTTAAAGGAACTTTTCATTGCGTCGATTCTTTTCAAATATATTGAGGAGATGCCCAAGTATGTCGACGGTACGGGTTTGTTTGTAGTCCTTCCAATAGAAGTCGGTTCATGTGATGTAGGGGTTATCGCGAGCAAGTCTATCGACGTTAAACCGCATGGATGTGATGCACTGCGGTTATCTCCCGAACATGATCCTTATTTACTACAGATTAAGGAATACTATGACCATGCCAGAAACAAAGAGCCTATTTTAACTCCAAAGGCGGTGGACGTGATCCGTCTCAAGAAAATCGTGGACGGCTACGAAGAATATGTCCTTATACTCATCCGAGATTTCATAGATTTTAAGAGTGACCAACTCAAACAATTCTTTAAGGAACATTCTAAGGTCATCTTGATATCGATGCCTAGACAGGCCTCGCTTCCATTTACGAACACTGAAGGGAAGATGGAGCAGGTGTCACTGCCCGCGGGGAAGCATAACTACTTGCTAACATTTCCCGGAAGTGTATTTTCTATCGTGAGTTTTGATTGGCCACCATTTCTCGTTCCAGAATTTAGGATAACTAGAACCCTGCGCCATATTAAAAATTAAACATTTTGCTACTCTTGAGCATTGAATTTTTGAGTCCGTTGGTAGGTCGGGAATCTATGCTTTTGTTTTTTCTCACAATTTATTCCGTCATCCGCTTGCCTAGCGGAGGCGGACCTCACGTTCTACGATTTAGGTTTTACGCTTTACGATTCTGGTGCCCCCGCGAGGGATCGAACCTCGGACCGTCTCCTTAAAAGGGAGCTGCTCTACCGACTGAGCTACAGGGGCGAATTACTTTTATTTATACATAAAAAGTCAGTCAAATGCAATCTCGGTAAAATCAAATACTGCGATACGCGTATGTATTTCAAAGTTTGATTTCACTATAGACAAATGCTATTATTCCTCCCATATCAATATGAATAAAAACGCCGGATTATACCTTACTTTTATTATCCTT
>CAZELH010000024.1:0-12651 GCA_964513095.1 uncultured Candidatus Saccharibacteria bacterium | reverse complement strand
AAGTAGTCAACCAAGTATCACCTGTACTGGTTCGGGCAGTAGCACTGCTCCAGGATGCGGTGGGACGATCAATGTCCCCGGAGGAGGATTGAGCGGATCAAACAGCTCAAGCACAAACAGCAATGGTCAAAGTCAAAGCGACATCATCGGAGTAGCTCAACAACAGATAACAGCAATCAATCAAGCAATAGATAATTACCAACTACTGCAAACCTTAATTCAAACTCCCGGAAAAGGCCCTGCTTGTGCCGCTCAAAACAGCGCGATCATCGCCAAAGCACAAGATGCATTTTCTACCCTAAACTTACCGGCGGCAAAACAAAAGCTACAAGGATTGATTACAGAATTGCAAGGATTAAATTCATCAGATCCAAATTACAGCAATCGGCTATTCGAAATTCTTAATGAAATACGCAACACCCCAAGCGCAGTCAATGGAATATCATTCGAAGACTTACAACGATTTATTGCGCAAGCCATCGCCAGCATGGAACAATGCATAAACCCAACAACATCGTCATCCACTCCGCCAACACCGTAAGATACAATTAGATATATACTATGCGTGAATTGATTCAAAACATTAAAAATAAGTTTTCGCCGATCGCCAAAACACTGCGCGAAGCGGTATCACGCAACAAAAGAATAATCATACCAATAAGTATTGGAATTGTGGCGATTCTGATTGGTTTGACAAACACAACTCACGCTGATGGTGCATTAAGTTGGCTTGAAGTATCCGTAACAAGTGCAGTTGGTCAAATACTTTTTTTCTTCACATGGATTATCACATGGATACTAGGAATTGTGATTGGACTCGAAACATGGCTTATCGGAATTATTCTCAATTTAAGTATTGATATTGTAAACGCTCCGGCGATTCAGATAGGGTTTCCCATAACACTTTCAATTGCCAATATGGGATTCGTTATTGCACTCATCGTCATAGCCATAAACACGATATTGGGAAACAATGATTACAATGCTAAAGCCATACTCTTTAAACTCGTAAGTGCCGCTATTCTCGTAAACTTTAGTTTAGTAATAGTAGGGTCACTCCTTCGAGCTTCAGACACAATAACCACTGTCTTTATCAATCAAATTAGCCCTAGTAAAAATGGGGGGTTAACAAATTTTACCGATAATATTGCAAGTGCATTTCAACCACAACAAAAGTTTCTTGGGAAAGGTTCAGTATCCTCAACAGATCTTACAGCTGGCGCAAATATATTTAACTCGCTTGGCGAGCTAACGAAAGGGTATGCGGGGCTCATGATAGGCGCGATTTCTCTCACTGGCATCGTAATAACATTGGGAGTCCTTGTTGGAATGCTGGTTGTTCGATATGTCACTATTATGTTTTTGGTTATTATTATGCCATTTGCGTGGTTGGCATCGATATTCAAAGAGTATTCTCAACACTGGAACAAGTGGTGGAGTTTGTTTTCAAAACAACTCACCTTTGCTCCCATAATGACGTTTACCCTGTATTTAGGTATTCAAACAGCATTGCATTTAGGTGAGTTTATAAAACCAGACCCTACCATTCCAAACTCATTTGGTGCTGCATTTGACGCAACTGTTTCAAGTGCCATGTCAAGTGTTGTAGGGATGCTAACCGTGTCAGGAATCATGCTCGGAGGAGTGTGGGTTGCCCAAACACTTGGGGTACAGTTTGCCGGCGCCGCGGGAAAAGCGATAGGTACTGTTAAAAACAAAGTGACCGGCGCACTTCTTACTCGGCCTGGTGGCGCAGTCGGTCGAGCACTAAAAACAACGGCTCAGCGAGGCGCTCGCGGAGCGGCAATAACAGCGGGGACGAGTGGAGTGGCGAAAAGCACAGCGGGCACACTGCAAAAATTAGGAGCAGGATTTGATGTAACAAAAGGCAATGCATTCACAAGAGGGCTAAAAAGAACCTCAAACGCTATCACTGGAGCAATTGGCGCTCGCAAAGGTCTTGAAATTGTCGGAAGCAGTATTGAGACAAAAACAAAAGAGTTGGGTGAGACTCAAAAGAAAAGTTATGCGGAAGAACGAAAAGGTCGCAGTATTAACGCCAGCCTCGCCAACATAAATAGCGGCAACCTGAAAGGTACTGAATTTGTTGAACACATAAAAACAATAAAAGCCGCGGGAAAACTCGGGGAAGTAAAAAATTTAGAGGAGCTTTTAGCAAAAAACAGAGAAGCATTTGCACAAGTTGGCGAACAAGCCCTTCATCAACAGCTTGGCGGCTTTGAATATAAAGAGATAAAAAACGACAAGGGGAAAGTGATAGGAAAAGAAGATCATGTGAGTGGCAACTACGCGCTCCTCGGCGAAACCAAGATCAATGAGGCAAAAAAGGCTTACGAAGAACAGAAACTGAGCGACTTCCAATTAGCCGCGCTCATCAATGACGAAAAATCACGCGAAAAACTAAATAACGACCAAATCATCGCCATCCTCGAAATACTCGACAAAAAAGATTCATCGGGACTGATTGCGAAAAATATCGCCAGTATTATCGAGCAAATAACCTCCGAAAAGGACGCAACGGGCAAAGTAAAAAGAGACGAAACAACCAAAAAAGCAATTGAGAAAGCGGATTATAACTACATCAACGCAGAAGGAAACGTCGCGCAGGGCAATTACTTAACCGCCTACGGTCGCGACAAATCAATAGATAAAATCAAAACAGCAACCGGCCAAAAAACAATAGAAGCCCGCGAAGCGGTGGAACAAGCAGAAAAACTAGCAGACGGTCCAGAAAAAGTAAAAATAGTGGAAGAAGCCCAGAAAAAAGAAAATGTAGCAGTAAAAGCCACTCTAGAGCAAAACGCAAAATCTCTCGCTTCTTTGATCAATAACAACATTGGGATTATAGACGCGGGAGAAAAAAGCACCGCAGAAGACAAGGAACGCGCTTCAATAGTTCTCTCTCAACTCTACTCAAACCTAAACACCGTCTCGAGTGATAAAATGAATAAGTTGATAAAAGAACTAGGAGAAATACCGGATGGAATCAATAAATTTGAACAATCTCTGATTAACGCGCAACAAGAAGATTCCAAATTAAGAAGAAAAGACAACAAGCCAATCCCAGTAGAAATAAACTTGCATCAATCGGTACACACATCGGAAGAAAAACGCAATCTGTTCTCTGGTCTTGGCTTCTCAATAAAAAATGTTATAAAACCAAAAACACAAGATTTTGCCAATCTACCGCTAACCACCAATACAGAAAAAGCGAAAGGGACGCCAGAAGGAGTTGAAACGAATTCTACATAAATACCCGATGTTTACCCCAACAACTCAACAAGCACAAATACGATACCGAAGAATTCCTGCCAGACTGAAGGACTTAATTTTCGACGAAAAAGAAACGGAAATCGTCTATATGATTGCTCAAGAAATAGGTCTTTCAAAAGACCAAACAAACACGCTCGTAGACACCGTACTCTGGGTATTTTTAGGATTTGTATCGCTTGATGATCTCGGTGGACGTCTTGCTGAAACACTAAAATTAGATCGTGGCATTGCTGAAAAACTAGCAGGAAAATTGTATGATCGGATATTTGCCTTCGTAAAAACGGAAATAAAAGAAAATTACAAACCAGAATTTACGGAAGACGAAGCAAAAGAACCAACAGAAACAGAAATTTCCGCTACAAACACACAAGAACCAAACAACGAAACGGTTTTTTCTCTCGAATCACTCGCTCCAATAAACACCCAAATAGCGACCACAAAACACCCAGAAGCCACTATTGCGCAAAAACCAAACAACCAAGAAATCCCACTCCCAGAACCGGTAATTCTCCATTCTGAATCAGAGATTGCCCCAATTGGCTTTGAAGGCACCCTTAAAAGCAACGCAGAAATCCCTGCTCCTTCAAAGGAGGATACGGGTGGAAAAGCAAAGGTAGAGTTTGCTGAATTCGATATAGACGCTCAATTAAAAGAGCTAGAAAAAAGCCTTCTAGGAGAACCCATAAAAAACCAAGAATCATCGTCTGCCCATCTTCAAGAATTTGTACCTCAAACAAGGATAGGGATCGAGGAGGATAAAAAAACTATTTCAACAACACCCGTAACCACACCAACAGAATTTGCCGATCTTTCCGCACTCGCCGCAACACAAGATTCACTACAAGAACAAGTAAAAAACACCGAAACACGCACACTACCCACCCTTCCCGACCAAACAACTCCAAAAACATCATCGTTTACCGTGAACTTAAAAGGAGAGGATTCGACAATAATAAAAAACGAACCGGAAAAAACTACTAAACAAGAACAACAAGCACCTGAAGAAATACAAACCGCCACAAACACCCAACCAGAGCAATCAACAGGGGTGCTTGGAAAACTATCAAGAATGTTCGGGGGGTTAGGAGAAAAACCAGCACCAGTACGAAACCGTCAGTTCGGTCCCAAAGAAACCAATGCGAAAATAGTGGACTATACCGGCATGCCGAAACCAGAAACAGACTCCCAACCACTTACCACCCAACAAATAACAAATGAAGTTTCAAATGAGTCAGTGGTAGTAGTGGAAAACAAACCAAAAGAAGAAAAAGCGCCTATAACCCAGCCTCAAGAATCGATGGTAGTGAATTTAAAGGAAAAATTCCCTGTTCCACCTCCAACCCCTCCGTACAAGTAAGAGGGTAGAAAGTATATTTTGGGAAAATAAAGAGAATTAGTCCGTATTTCCCTTTCTTATTGATCATAAATCGCCAAATCCGGCCCTGCCCGTCATCCCCGCGCCCCATGTCATTCCCGCGTAGGCGGGAATCTAGATTACCAAATCAAGTTTGGTAATGACAGACAAAAAATAACTGAAAATGTGGTCTTCTTATGAAAATTAGACTAAGACGAGGCGTCTATTCCATATAGGGGTCCCTGCCTACCGGTTTTACTAAGCCGTAATTTTAATGAAGGCTAGCAGGCAGGTCTTGTTTTACTCGGGACAACAAAACAAGGGCGCTCAAAAATTCTTTTGTTACACTCTTTTGCATTATTCATTATTCTTTCCGCCAGCTGGCGGACCGCAATCCTTCAATTCTCAATTCGTAATTTACTCTTTTTTATCCACAATCCTCAATCCACTAACTCATTAATTCATTTCGCTTTGCGAAATGCGGTATAATACCTACATGCAATTCCAGGTTCCTCAATTCATTGAAACCGAAGATACAATTGTCGGATCAGTCACCGTAAAACAATTCGTAGTCCTTTCAATAGCTGGAGTTATTGTATTTTTAGGGTATTTCGTCGTACAAACATGGCTCTGGATAGTCTTTGCGCTCATTTTTGGAGGGGGAACAGGAATACTCACACTGGTAAAAGTAAACGGGCAACCACTAGCAAAAATAGCGTGGTCTGCATTCCTTTTTTATTGGAATTCTCAAAAATACACGTGGCAACCAGAACATGAATCACTGGAAAAAACAGGGGAAGCAGTTTCTGCTCTTGATACAGGGGGTTTTGGACTAGAAAAAATACTCTATTCAGCGGCCCTCAAAAGTGCATGGAATGCTCTTCAAACCGGAGAAAAACCAAAACAGAGCGCACAAAAGAAAGAACAAGATGTCCGATATGAATTGATTAGAAAAAAAACAGGGGAGCAAGCAACGGTGCGCCGAGTAGATTTTAACTAGACTCGAATCCGGCCCTGCCCGTCATCCCGAGCAGGGCGAAGGATCTCAGTTTGAAAAAATACACAAAAAATAATTAAAAGCGTGGTCTTTCTATGAAAATTAGACTGATACGAAGCATGTATCTCTAGGATATAGGGATCCCTGCCTACCGGCAGGCAGGCCTCGCCCTGCTCGGGATGACAAAACTATGGGTCTCAACAGTCTTTTGCCATACGCCTTTATATTATTCATTATTCCTAATCCGCAATCCTCAATCCACTAACCCGTTAACATATTTCGCCCTTCTACGACTAAATCCTGTATACTATTTAATATGGCTATTGGAGCAAACTCACAAGATTTGGTTCGAGTAAAAGAAATAAAAAACGACACCGTCATTCTTGAAAATGGCGTACTATGCCAAATGGTTCTTGTTGGAGGATTAAACCTAGCATTAAAAAGCGCGTCCGAACAAGAAGCTATCATTAGTGGATATCAAAATTTTTTAAATAGTATTGATTTCACTATTCAAATCCTTATTCACTCAAGAAAAATAAATATAGATAAATATTTAAACAGCTTGGAAGAGCGGAAAAACCAAGAAGCATCAGGGATCTTGCAAAATCAAATCAGCGAATACCAAGAATTTATTCGCGCATTTGTACAAGAATATGCCGTTATGCGCAAAATGTTCGTAGTAGTAATTCCCTTTGTACCTATCAACCTCCTTCCTTCAAAAGGGAAAATAACCTCATTTATCCCATTTTTTGGAAAAAAACAAACAACCCAAGAAGCAGACAAAGACGATGACGCCCTCTTTAAAGAAGCGACAAATCAACTTCGCCAACGAGTGAATCAAGTAGCAGATGGCCTTCACACTGTCGGTCTCGAAACAAGCATTTTAAACGAACAACAAATCATTGAGTTGCTCTACAACTTTTATAACCCAGAAACAATTGAGAAAGAAAATATCACTCTCCCAAACGAAAAAGGGAAAGATGAAGTAAAACAAACTGGCCCCGTTATTAATTAACCACTATGCCAACCGAACAAGAATTTAAAGAAATAAAAAAAGTAATTGCTCCCGCCGGCATGGAAGTGGGTTCAAATTCAATAAAAATTGGCAATAAAATCGCCAAAGTATTCTTTTTTTTCACCTATCCACGATTTCTTACCAATGGCTGGTTTGAGCCACTCATCAACTTGCCTGAATTGATGGATATTTCAATATTCATAAACCCAATAGATACGGCGGTAGCAATGAAAAACTTACGCAAAAAAGTAGCGCAGGTTGAATCACAAATAAATGACCGTCAAGAAAAAGGGTTGGTTCGCGATCCACTTCTTGAAACAGCCCTAGAAGACATAGAAGCGCTCCGAGACACCTTACAGCAAGCACAAGAAAAGATGTTTAGCACGGCTGTCTATATCATCGTTTACGCCGATAACGAAAGCCACCTCGCGAAATTAGAGACGAAAATAACCTCAATAATGGAGTCAAAGCTAATTTTTATAAAACCGGCACTATTCCAGCAACTACAGGGATATATGTCCATTTTACCGTTTGCGGAAGACTCAATCGGTATTGGTACCCCAATGAACACAGGGCCACTCTCATCATTTTTCCCCTTCGTATCCGAAGATCTCACCTCAGATTCCGGTATCATGTACGGCATTAACAGGCATAATAATAGCCTTGTTATCTTTGATAGATTTTCACTAGAAAACGCCAACCAAGTAGTATTTGCAAAATCAGGTGCCGGAAAAAGTTATGCAATGAAGTTGCAAATTATTCGCTCATTAATGATCGGTACTGATGTTATCGTTATTGATCCAGAAAATGAATACCAAAAACTCTCCGAGGCGTTTGGGGGAAGCTTTTTCAATATTTCGCTCACTGGAGACGCTCATATCAACCCGTTTGATATTCCAATCATTCCAGAAGGGGAGTCGCCGTCGGATGTACTGCGATCTCATATCGTCAACCTGTCAGGATTGGTAAAATTAATGGTAGGAAAAGTAAACACCGAAGAAGACGCGCTTCTCGATCGCGCTATCACTGAAACCTTTGCGTCTCGGGAAATTGTCCCCGGTGCTGATTTTAGCAAGGCACAGGCACCACTATTAGAAGATTTAGAAACAGTACTTCGTAACCTCGAAGGAGGGCGAAATTTAGCTGAACGTCTCTATAAATTCACCAAAGGAAGTTTTGCGGGTTTTGTAAACCAACCAACAAACATTGATATAAAAAATCGCTTAATCGTCTTTTCAATTCGCGATTTAGAGGAAGAGCTTCGTCCGATCGCAATGTATGTTATTTTAAACTTTATCTGGAACCTGATTCGCGCGAAGTTAAAACAACGCATTCTTATTATCGACGAAGCGTGGATTATGATGAAAAACGAAGACAGCGCTACATTCTTGTTTGGATTAGTAAAACGCGCTCGCAAATACTACCTCGGCGTTTCAACAATCACCCAAGACGTAGAAGATTTCTTACGCTCTCCCTATGGCCGTCCTATTATCACCAACTCCTCAACACAGCTCCTCTTAAAACAGGCTCCTGCCACCATCGATATTGTAGGAAAAGCCTTTAACCTCACTGATGCAGAAAAAGATTTACTCCTATCTGCCGAGGTAGGGACCGGCCTCTTCTTTGCTGGTCAAAAACACGTAGCCATTCAAATTATTCCATCATTCTTTGAAGATAAGGTTATTACCACCGATCCAAAACAGTTACTCGAAGAAAAAGGGTTGCTATAAAAAATCGCAACAAAATAAGGATCAATAAAACACCTAGTTCAAATAATTTTTGAGCTAGGTATTGCTATATGCGATAATAAAGACACAAAGTAGTAACTGTCTTTCTTTGTATCCATGGCGACCAAAACACCGACCCAAAAACCACCGCGACAAAAACCGCGAGAAATAACGGAGGAAGAGCGGGAGTTTATGAGTAATTTCGAAGCGAATCTCTGGTTTGTCTTTTTAGGCTCATCAAGCATCCTCACTGCTATTGCCGATATTTTTGGAATAACCGTGATTGGTCTTCCTGCGACATTTCTGTTTGATATAGTACCCACCACCATAGACGTCGCCTATACCGTACGCATCGCACTCCTCGGTCAATTCACCATGTGGGATGGCATTGTAAACGTCCTCACCCTTGTCGTTCCGTTTGCTTCTTTTATAAAATTTTACGTAAAAATTAAAGGGTTTAAAGACAGAGCCCAAGCAGTACTCGATAGAGCAAAAAAACCGATTCAACCAGTAGCCAGAACCCTTTCGACGGGATTACTCAAAAGACAAGCAACGCAAACACAAGAATTTCAAGGAAATATTGCAACCGCTGGACGAATCAATGATGAAAAAAGACAACAAGAAATACAAGAGGAATCAACACAAAGCGAAACACCAAATCTCACAGAAACAACCGAGGAAATTTTAAATCCTGTCGAACAAGAAGTAGAAACACAGATATTCCAAATTCAACCGCAAAAAACACGTGGAGAAGAGCAAATACGCACTGAACCATCTTTGCAAACCAAAGAAATACAAAAAGAAAGTGATTTAACAACAAAAGAAGAAGAGTTGGCTGTCCCAACCGGAGAAACATATTTTTCACCACGACCACAAGAAGAATATGAAAAAACCATACAGAACGAATCAAGAAAAGAACTAGTAAACGAAAAAACAGTGATAGAAAACGCTGAAATACCTCAAGAAACAGCAAAAAAATCGGTATCTGGCATTGCGGTAGCGGGTAGAAGAATAACCGAAAGAACCGCCGAATTCCACCCAAAAAACACACCACTAGAAGAAGAATTTGTTCCACTACAATCAATAAAACAACCCGAAAAAGAAGAGGGGAAAGAAATCGAACCATTAATAAAAGCGCGCCCAGCAGTGGAAGTAAATCGAGAAGAACAAGCGGTGCTATCACCAACAACATCACCAATCGCGCAACAACCAGAAAAAACCGCACCTATTGCGTCAGTGCCAGCAAATCAACCAGAAACACTAGATTTTGGTGAAATAAGTGGCCAAATAGCAAAATTACAAGAAATAACACAGCGATCGCAAAAACCACAAAACATATCCAAAGAAGTAAAAACAGAAAAAACGCCCCTCCCCGAAGAAAAATCAACTACCTTTAATAACACAGAAGTATCAATCCCTGCTCCATCAGCACCAAAAGAGAAAAAAGAACGCCAAACGCAGGTAGTAAGCGCAGATATTCCCATATACGAAGACATTATTAGCAGAGATGAATATCGACCAGAGCAACAAACTCCTACAGCAAATAATCGTGGGGGTGCTCCTCAGCAATCAGTGACCGTACGCACAGAAAATCAAAATCAGCCACAAAATGAACCGGAAGTACCAGAATATGTTGCGAATCTAGAAAACGAACTTGGTTTAGGCGAAAACAATCTTGGGAAAAAAGAGGATGTGGAGCAAAAAACAGTAAGAATAACAGCATCTGAGCAAAAAGAGGAGGAACGCGATCAAGAAATAATACAAAAACCAACAAAACCAAACCGAGTAACGGAATTAGAAGAACGATTTAAAGAAAATAAGCGAATAGCGAAAGAACAAGAAAAAACTGCTCTAGAAGGCCAGCATCCCGCAATACAAACGCTACCCCATAAAAACACCTCAGAAAAACAATCAGAAGTAACACGCATCGAAGATAAAATACGAGCGAAAAAAGAAGCGGAATTACAAAAAGAGAGGGAAACACGCGCCCAACGAATTGCCGCAGCGGAGAAAAAATTTGCCGAAGATATAGAAAATCAAGACCCCGGTTTTGAAAAAAAATCAAACAACGTGGTAGATCTACGAAAAAAAGAAGAAGGCTCTGATAAAAAAGCAGCGTAAAAAGAAATAGTAATAGGGTATAATAAGAAAGATGCATGGCATGAAGATAAAAAAACAGTTACTGGCCACCCTTATAGGAGGACTAATAATCGCGCCATTATGGGGGAGCGCAGCAACAGTAAAAAAACCGCCACTTCCTCCTTTATTCACTACCGATACTAATCCGGAAATTATTGTAACGTGGAAAGCGACAAATTACGCTCCCGCGAATTATAAGGGAAAGGTTATTCCCACTGGCCAAACACCCGTAGTTGTATCAATGGCAGTACTCGATAATGGCACACTAGCCGATCTGCAGAATAGTATTGTGTTATGGTATATCAACGACGAATTGTTTAAATCGGGTCTCAATATGCATACGATTACCCTCAGTACGCAAAAATTTCCTGGAGAAAAAGTGTTTGTTCGCGCGGAAATCCAAAATTACAAAAATCAAGATATTCTAAAAACAGCAGAAATTCCTACTATTCCACCAGAAGTAGTTGTTGAAGCACCCTTTCCAGATAGACAGACTAATGCGCGACAAATACAATTACACGCTACACCCTATTTCTTTAATGTTAAAAACAGTACGGATTTAATATATAACTGGACAATAAATGATCAAACCGCCCAAGCAAATGAAAACCCCCAAGATTTATTTATAAACATGGGAGCAACAGCACAGTATCCCGTTCAACTGGAGGTAACAGCAAGAGCACAAGATCCACGAAACACAACTCTCTTTAATAAAGCGTTATCGAAAACAACACTCACTCTCCAATAATATTTTCGCCCATGAAACGCTTTACAAACCTCATCATTATCATCGGTGCTATCGGACTCGTTATTGGAGTAGGATTATTTTTGTACTATCGGATCGCTAAAAACACACCAATCCCTTCCGTATTCGAAGGCGATCAAACAGCAACAGGAGGGACAAATGGCTCTCAAGAAACAGCACCATTCGGACAAGAACAAAAAGCAAATCAAACACAAGAAACACAACAAACCGAAGACGACGGAAGCGTGCTAGGAGTCTTTTTGGATGAACCAACAAGAACCTATTTTCCATACAGTAAAACAAGTGTTGCGGTAATAACAACTGACGGAAAAATTATAAAAAAAGAGAACAACCAAAAAGCATTTTTAAGCGCAACACAGATACAAAATATAATCTATAGTTCGTTTTCATTTGATGGGAAAAAGGCACTAGTAGTATTTGGCGATCAAGAAAATCCACAAATAAGTATTTTTGATATGGAAAAAAAGGTGTGGGAAGCAATCGCGGAAAGTGGCATCAAAAACGTTGCATGGGCACCCAATTCCCATAAATTAGCGTATATAAAAAATGATAACGGGCAGTTATTTATCTTAACGCGCGATACCGATAAACCAAAAGAAAAACCTCAGATAGCAACAAAAATATGGTTGGAAGATATCACACTGACATGGCAAACTCCCCAATTACTTATTCTTGCAGAAAAACCAAGTGGATACACACAAACAAGCATATGGGCATATGACCTACAAACAAAAAATCTCTTCACCGTACAACGCAACGGACAAGGGCTGGAGGTAAATGCCAACAGCACATTCGATAAATATCTATCATTTTCAGTAAACAGAATTACGCGCAAACAAGGAATATTGTCATTGGTAAACAATAGAACAGATGCGGTAAAACAACTCTCATTTACAACACTTCCAATCAAATGTTCGTTTGAGCTAAAGCAAGAACAAGGGGATTCAGCGACATCAACGATTTCAAAGGAAATTATTCTCTGCGCAACTCCACGCAACCAAGACGTATTGAAAAAAAATATCCTTCCGGATGCATATTACAAATCAACACTCATGACGATAGACGATATTGTCGAGATAGATCCAACCTCGGGAGAAATAATACCGATACTATCAAACAGCGACATCTTATTTGACGCGATTCAGATAAAAACAAAAGAGGATAGACTATTCTTTATAAATCGTTACGATCAAAAAGTATATCGAGGACCTCAAAGTAGTTATGATGGAGAATAAAAAATATCCCTCTATTTACAGAGGGATATTTTTTAATAACACAAGCACTCAAGAAACAGGTTTAATAGTAATGTGTCGAGAGTGTCCTTCACCATCACTTTCTGTTTTAACGGTTGGATGAGCT